>NZ_RAWD01000131.1:0-24578 GCF_003612065.1 Corallococcus sp. CA047B | reverse complement strand
CCGCCGCGGCCTCGCTTCCCACCGTCCCCGAGCACCTGACGCCCTTCCAGCAGCGCGTCGCCGGCCTCTTCCGCGACGTGCTGCACGTGGAGCGCGTGGGCCTGCACGACGACTTCTTCGCCCTGGGTGGCCACTCGCTATTGGCCACCCAGCTCATCTCCCGCCTGCGCGCCACGTTCCAGGTGGAGCTGCCGCTGCGCGGCCTCTTCACCGCGTCCACCGTGGCCCGCGTCACGGAGCTGGTGGAGGAGCAGTTGCTGGTGCGCTCGGACGGACCGCGCGTGCCCGCGCTCCGCCGCGTGTCGCGCGACGGAGACTTGCCCCTGTCCTTCTCGCAGCAGCGGCTGTGGGTGCTGGACCAGCTTCAGCCCGGGGCCACGCCGTACGTGCTGCTCGGGGCCGTGCGCCTGGAGGGCACGCTGGACGCGGAGGCCCTGCGTCGCGCGCTGGAGCTGCTGGTGGGGCGCCATGAGGCCCTGCGCACCACGTTCGCGCTGAAGGGCCGCGATCCCATCCAGGTCATCCAGCCCACGCCCGCGTGGACGTTGCCGATGACGGACCTGAGCGCCCTGCCTCCCGAGGAGCACGAGGCAGCGGTGCACCGGCTGGCGCTGGAGGAGACGGGGCGGCCCTTCGATCTGGGCAGCGGTCCGCTCTTGCGCTCACGGCTGTTGCGGCTGGCCCCGGAGCACCACGTGCTGGTGCTGGGCATGCACCACATCGTGTCCGACGGATGGTCCGTGGGCGTGATGGTGCGCGAGGTGGCGACGGCCTACGCGGCGTTCGCGTCCGGGACGACGCCGTCCCTGCCGTCCCTGCCGGTGCAGTACGCGGACTTCGCGTCGTGGCAGCGCGGCTGGCTCCAGGGTGATGTGCTCGCGAAGCAGGTGGCGTGGTGGAAGGAGCAGCTGGCGGGCGCGCCGCACGTCCTGGAACTGCCCACCGACAAGCCCCGTCCCACGCAGCGCTCCCCTCGCGGCGCGCTCCTGCCCCTGCACCTGCCCCGCGTCCTGGGTGAGCGGTTGGGGGCACTCGCCCGGCAGGAGGGCGCCACGTCGTTCATGGCGCTGCTGTCCGTGTGGCAGTTGCTGTTGTCCCGCTACAGCCGGCAGGAGGACTTGCTGGTGGGCTCGCCCATCGCGGGCCGCAACCAGGGGGAGCTGGAGGGGCTGGTCGGCTTCTTCGTCAACACGCTGGTGCTGCGCGCCCGCGTCAACCCGGACGCGTCCTTCCGCTCGCTGTTGACGCAGGTGCGGGACACGACGTTCGCGGCGTACGAGCACCAGGACCTGCCGTTCGAGAAGCTGGTGGAAGAGCTCCAGGTGCAACGCGACCTGGGCCGCACGCCGCTGGTGCAGGTCATCTTCGCGCTCCAGAACGCACCGGCCGGGACGCTCCAGGCGCCGGGCCTCACGCTGCGCATGCTGGACGTGGACAGTGCCACGGCGCGCTTCGACCTGGGCCTGCTGCTCACGGAGACGCCGGACGGACTGCACGGCGCCATCGAGTACAGCACCGACCTCTTCGAACGCGACACCGTGGCCCGCATGGCCGGCCACCTGCGCACGCTGATGGAGGCCGCGGTCTCCGGACCGGACGCGCCGCTGTCCTCGCTGCCCTGGCTCACGCCAGCCGAACGGCAGCAGGTGCTCGTCGACTTCAACGACACCGTCTACCCCTACCCCTCCGACACCAGCGTCGCGGCCTGGTTCGCGCACCAGGTGGCACGCAATCCGGACGCCATCGCGCTGGAGTCCGAGGACGAACGGCTGACGTACGCGCAGCTCGATGCTCGCGGCAACCAGCTCGCGCATGAGCTGGTGGCCCGGGGCGTGGGGCCGGACACGCTGGTGGCGGTGTGCCTGGAGCGCTCGGTGGCCTTCGTCGTCTGCGCGCTGGCCACGCTCAAGGCGGGCGGCGCGTACGTGCCGATGGATGCGTCGTACCCCGCCCAGCGGCTGACCTTCATGCTGGAGGATGCCCGGCCCCACCTGCTCCTCACCCGGCGCGATCTGCGCGGGCGGTTCCAGCACGCCGAAGGGGCCGCGCCGATCCTCTTCGTGGAGGAGCTGTCGCTCGAGTCGCATCCCGTCACCGCGCCCGTGACGGACGTGGGCCCCCGCAATCTGGCCTACGTCATCTTCACGTCCGGCAGCACCGGGCGGCCCAAGGGCGTGTGCATCGAGCAGCGCAGCCTGCTGCGGCTGGTCTATTCGAAGAGCTACGCGGACTACGGCGTCGGCGACACGATGATGCTGCTCGCGCCCGTCTCCTTCGACGGCTCCATCCTGGAGCTGTGGCTCCCGCTGTTGCATGGCAGCCGGCTGGTCATCTTCCCAGGCCAGCACAAGGCGAGCGACCTGGAGCAGGTCACCCGGATGGTGAAGGGGCACGGCGTCACCTACGCCCACATTCCGACCGGGCTCTTCTCGCAGATCGTGGAGCACCAGTCGGACATCCTCGGGCATCTGCGCGAGGTGCACGTGGGCGGGGACATCATCTCCGCGCCCCACGTGCGCAAGGCCGTCGAATCCGGAACGACCAGCGTCACCAACATCTACGGTCCGTCCGAGTGCACCGTCGCCTCCAACACCTTCATGGTGTCGCGGCCGGACCAGGTGGGGAGCGGCTCGGTGCCCATCGGGCCGATGCTGTCCAACACGACGGGCTACGTGCTGGATGCGCGGATGCACCCGGTGCCCGTCGGCGTGCCGGGCGAGCTCTACCTGGGCGGCGATGGCCTGTCCCGCGGCTACGTGTCGCGGCCGGAGTTGACGGCGGACCGCTTCGTCCCGGATGCGCAGGGAATCACGCCCGGCGGGCGGCTGTACCGCACGGGCGACCTGGTCCGCTGGCGTGAGGATGGCGTGCTGGAGTTCCTGGGCCGGCTCGACAACCAGGTGAAGGTGCGCGGCTTCCGCATCGAACTGGCCGAAGTGGAGGCCGCCCTGCGCGACCTGCCTTCCGTGCTGGAGGTCGCCGTCGTGGTGCGCGAGGACGTGCCCGGCGACAAGCGACTGGTCGCCTACGCGATGCCTCGGGAGGGCCACGTGCTGGACGGCACGGCCCTGCGCGCGGGCCTGCGGCAGCGGCTGCCCGAGTACATGGTGCCGTCGGTCTTCGTGACGCTGGCCACCCTGCCCCTGAACCCCAGCAACAAGGTGGACCGCAAGGCGCTGCCCGCGCCGGATGCCGTGTCCACCGGCCGTCAGGGCCGCTTCGTGGAGCCGACGGATCCGCTGGAGCAGCGGATGGCCGCCGTCTTCGCCCGCGAGCTGGGCGCGGACCGCGTGGGCATGCATGACCACCTCTTCGACGACCTGGGCGGCACGTCGTTGTCCGTGGTGCGCATCGCCGCGCGCCTGCGCGAGGACCTCCAGCGCGACGTCCCCGTGGTGTGGCTCTTCGAGCACCCCACCGTGAACGAGCTGGCCCGGCGCATGGAGCGCGAAGCCGGAGGCCCCGCGCCCTCCGCCACCCCCGTGGCCCCCACGCCCGCACCGCGTCCGCGTGAAGTCCCGAAGACGGGTGAGTCCGGCGCCATCGCGATCATCGGCCTGGCGGGTCGCTTCCCGGGTGCCATGTCGGTGCAGGAGTTCTGGAGCAACCTGCGGGGCGGCGTGGAGTCCATCACCCGCTTCACGCCGGAGCAGTTGGAGCACCTGCCCGGGCTGCCGGAGGGGCTGGAGCTGTGGCACCACCCGGCCTTCGTCGCGGCGGGCGGTGTCATCGAAGGCGTGGAGAAGTTCGACCATGCCTTCTTCGACATGCCCCTGCGCGAGGCGCAGTTCACGGACCCGCAGCAGCGGTTGTTCCTCCAGACGGCCTGGGCGGCGCTTGAGGACGCGGGCGTGGATCCGGACCGCTTCCCTGGGGCCATCTCGCTGTACGCGGGCGCCACGAGCTCCGGCTACACGGACGCCGTGCGGCAGGCGATGCCGCTGGACGCGGCCTCGTACATGGAGCTGCACGGCACCGCCACGCACGAGAGCATGGCGACGAAGACGTCCTTCAAGCTGGGGCTGACGGGTGAGAGCACGCTGCTCTACACCGCGTGCTCCACGGGGCTCGTCGCGGTGCACCTGGCCTGCCAGAGCCTCCAGGTGGGCCAGTCCGACATCGCCCTCGCGGGCGCGACGCGCCTGTCGGTGCCGCAGCGCACGGGCTACGTGCACCAGGAGGGGATGATCTTCTCTCCGGATGGCCACTGCCGAGCGTTCGACGAGAAGGCCCAGGGCACGCTCGCGGCCAACGGCGTGGGCGCGGTGGTGCTCAAGCGCCTGGAGGACGCGGTGCGGGATGGCGACGCCATCTACGCCGTCATCCGAGGGTCGGCCATCAACAACGACGGCCGGCACAAGTCCGGCTTCACCGCGCCCAGCGTGCAGGGGCAGGCGGCCGTGGTGACGCAGGCGCTGGCCAAGGCGGGCGTGTCACCGGAGTCCATCGGCTACGTGGAGACCCACGGCACCGCGACGCCGCTGGGCGACCCGATTGAAGTGGCGGCGCTGACGCGCGCGTACGGCCTGGGTGCGGAGCACCAGGGCACCATCGCGTTGGCGTCGCTGAAGACGAACATCGGCCACCTGGACACGGTGGCGGGTCTGGCGGGGCTCATCAAGGCCGCGCTGTCGCTGCACCACGGCGAGATTCCGCCCAGCCTCCACTTCGAGCGGCCCAACCCGCAGATCGACTTCGCGGCCGGCCCGTTCTTCGTCAACACCCATCTGCGTTCGTGGCCCCGGGGTGAGACGCCCCGCTTCGCCGCGGTCAGCTCGTTCGGCATTGGTGGCACCAATGCCCACGCCATTCTCGAGGAAGCTCCCATGCGGCAGAGTGGTTCCACCACCCGTTCCCACCAGCTCGTCCTGCTGTCCGCGCGCACGCCCGAGGCGCTGGAGGCAGCGTCGCGTCAGCTCGACGCGCACGCGCAGGCTGGTGGGGCGGAGTTGTCGCTGGCGGACCTGGCGTTCACGCACGCGGTGGGCCGCAAGGTCTTCGAGTTCCGCCGCGCGCTGGTGGTGAAGGACGCGGCGGACCTGGCGAAGCAGCTCCAGAAGCCGGCGGCCACGACGAAGGGCACGAACCGCGCGCCGCGCGTGGCGTTCGTGTTCTCCGGTCAGGGAGCGCAGCAGGTGGGCATGGGGCGCGAGCTGGCGGAGGCCTCGCCGCTGTTCCGCGCGCACCTGGACGCGTGCCTCGCGCTGATGGACGCGCCGCTGCGTGACCGCGTGTCGGCGTTGCTGCGGCCGGCGGAGGGCGCGGACATCACGGCGAGCCTCGCGGACACGCGCGTGGCGCTGCCCGCGTTGTTCAGCGTGCAGGTGTCGCTGGCGCTGCTGTGGAAGGACCTGGGCGTGGCACCGCATGCGGTGCTGGGCCACAGCTTCGGGGAGTACGCGGCGGCGTGCGTCGCGGGCGTGCTGTCCCTGGAGGATGGGATGCGGCTGGCGGTGGCGCGCGGGGAGCTGATGCACCGCATGCCGCCGGGGGCGATGCTCGCGGTGGCGCTGCCGGAGACGCAGGTGGTGCCGCTGCTGACGGGCCGGCTGACGCTCGCGGCCGTGAATGCGCCGGACCGGTGCGTGGTGTCCGGGCCAGTGGAGGAAGTGGAGCGGTTGAAGGAGGAGTTGGAGCGCCGCAAGGCGGGGGCGGTGCGGATGCCCGCGCCGCATGCATTCCACTCGGCGGACGTGGAGCCGCTGATGCCGGAGCTGGCGCGGGTGGTGGGTTCGCTCCACCGCTCCGAGCCGACGGTGCGGTACGCGTCCAGCCTCACGGGCACGTTCGTGCGTCCGGGGCAGCTGACGGCGCCGGGGTACTGGACGGAGCAGATGCGCCAGCCGGTGCGCTTCACCGACGCGGTGGGTGCGCTGCTGGAAGAGGGCTGCGGGGTGTTGCTGGAAGTGGGGCCCGGCCAGGACCTGACGCCGCTGGTGCGCGCGAGCCTGGGGCAGGACCGCGACCGCGTGCGCGCGCTGGCCACGCTGCGCAGGGGTGGGACGACGACGGAGCAACAGGGCTGGCTCCAGGGCGTGGGCGAACTCTGGACCGCGGGTGTCGCCGTGGACTGGAGCGCGTTCTACGCGCATGAGCAGCGGCTGCGGTTGCACCTGCCGACGTACGCGTTCCAGGAGAAGGACGTGTGGGTGCAGTCGCGAGCCCGTGCCCTGCCCTCCTCGTTCATGCCGCCGGGTGCGCCCGTGCGTGCACCGCAGAACGTGTCAGCCGCCAGCGTGACGGCGCCGGGCGCCAGTGTCGGCCCGATGGCCCCTGTGCCTCCTGGGACGCATGGATCCGCGCCTCAGACAGCGCCGCAGTCGGGCGTGCCCATGACGTACGGAGCGCAGGGCTCCGTGCCTGCGCATCCCACGTCCGGATCCGTGGCTCCGCATACCGCGAGCTACGGAGCGCAGGACACCGCATCGTCGGCGTTCGGCACTCCCTCCGGTGAGGAGTCATCCTCCGCGTCCGCCCCCTTCGCGGGCCGCGCCCCGGCCACCCAGTCTGGCCAAGGCGCGCTGGCCCCCTCGGGCCGAGTGGCCACGGTGACACTGTCTCCCACGGAGGCACCGGCGCACGCCGGCCCGTCCTCTCCGAACCTCCCGACGGCCAGTGGCACGCACCCGTTCGGCGCCACGCCGCCGCCCGTGTCCGTGCCCAGCATCGCGCAGTCGCTCCATGAGGGCGCCTACCACCCGACGGGCGCGGCCTCCCATCCGGCGCCCGAAGCCGCGCACAGCTCCGCGCGTCCCCTGCTCCCGGGCCTCTCCGCGCACACGGCCTCCGAAGCCGTGGCCCCCGCCGCCGTCCCCGCGGGCCGTGAGGACGCTCCGCGAGGCGACGTCGAGGAACGCGTGGCCGCGCTGTGGCGCGAGCGCCTGGGCCTGGACTTCGTCGGCCGCGAGGAGAACTTCCTCGAGATCGGCGGCAACTCGCTAACGGCCGCCCAGCTCCTCAACCAGGTGCGTGACACGTTCGGCGTGCAATTGCCGCTGGCCGCCCTCTTCGAAGCCCCCACCGTCGCTGGCATCGCCCAGCGCCTGGAGCCCCTGCTGCGGCAGGCCCCCCAGGCCCAGGTGTCCGTGGAGCTTCCGCTGGTGCCGCTGCCTCGCACGCGAGAGCTGGCCCTGTCCTTCGTGCAGGAACGCGTCTGGCGTCTGGAGCAGCACCTTCCCGGCCTGTCCGCGTACAACATCCCGTTCGTCCTGCGGCTCGATGGCGTCGTGGAAGCCGAAATCCTGGAGCGCGGCATCCAGGAGATCGTCCACCGCCACGAAGCCCTGCGCACCACCTACGACGTGGTGGACGGCCGCCCCGTCCAGCGCTTCCACGCCCACGTCCGCATCCCGCTCACGCGCGTGGACCTCCGGGGTCCGCTGGAGACCCGCGAAGCCGAAGCGCTGCGCATCGCCCGCGAGGACGCCGCCGCGCCGTTCGATCTCGTCAAGGGCCCGGTGATGCGCTCCACGCTCGTGCGCCTGGACACGCACGTGCACATGCTGGTGGTGAGCATCCACCACATCGTCTGCGACACGCTCTCCGTGGCCCTCTTCGTCCAGGAGCTGGGCCAGCTCTACGACGCTTTCATCCAGGGGCGTCCGTCTCCCCTGCCCCCGCTGCCGATCCAATACGCGGACTTCGGCCAGTGGCAGCGTCAGAGCATCGCGGAAGCGCGCCTCCCTGAGCAGGAGCAGTGGTGGCGTCAGCGGCTCGCCGGTATGCCCCGGCAGATCGACCTGCCCACCGACCGTCCTCGGACCGCGCACAGCCGCACGCTCAACTCCGCGCGCATGACGATGGAACTCCCGCCCGCGCTTGCCCGGGAGTTGTCGGCCTTCTCGCGGCGTGAAGGCTTCACGCCATACATGACGGTGCTCGCGGCGTGGCAGACGCTGCTGCACCGCTACAGCGGCCAGACGGACCTCATCGTCGGCACGCCCATCGCGAACCGCACCCGGCCGGAGCTGTTCCCGCTCATCGGCTACGTGGCGCACTCGGCCGCGTTCCGCACGCGCTTCGTGGGCGAGCCGACCTTCCGCGACATGCTCGCGCAGATTCGCGAAGAGGTGAACGACGCCCAGGCGCGTCCGGACGTGCCCTTCGAGTACCTGGTGGAGGCACTGGTCCCCGGCAAGGACATCGGCAAGGGCCGCATGGCCGACTCCGTGTTCGTCTTCCACTCCGGTGTCAGCGCCGGCGCGATGACGCTGGAGCTCAAGGGCATGCGCGGCTCGCTGGTGGAGGTGCCCGGCACGCCCGTGCAGTGGGGCGCCACCCTGGCCGACCTGACGCTCGTGCTCTCCGAGTCGCCCGGCCGTCTCCACGGCGTGCTGGAGTACGCGACGGAGCTGTTCGACGCCGCGTTCGCCGAGCACTTCATGGCGCACTTCCAGGTGCTGCTGTCGGCGGCGCTCTCCAAGCCCGACACGCAGGTCTCCCGCCTGCCCTTGTCCACGGAGGCCGAGCGCCGCGCGTGGCCGACGCCCCGCACCGTGGCCGGCTTCACCTCCGTGCCCGCCCTCCTCGCGGATCGTCGCGCCCGTCAGGCCGACGCCATCGCCGTGTCTCGCGGTGATGCGCACTGGACCTGGGGCCAATTGGGCACCCAGGTGCGGACGCTGGCCGAACGGCTGCGGTCGCTCGGGGTGAAGGACGGCGCGCCCGTGGCCGTGAGCCTGCGGCCCTCGCCGGAGAAGCTCATCGCGCTGTGGGCCGTACTGGAGGCTGGTGGAGCGGTGGTCACGCTGAGCCCCACCGACCTGGGCGAAGTGTCCCTCTATGCCCCCGAAGGCGCGCGCGTGCCGGTGCTCGTCACCTCGCGTGAACTCGTCGCCTCCGTGCGCGTGGAGGCTTCGCGCACGCTGTACGTCGAAGACGTCGCCACGCCCTCGGAGGCCTCCATCCCGGAGGTGCCAGGTCGCGATGGGGCCGACACCCTGGCGTGGCTGCTGCCCATGGGCGCGGGTCAGCCCGCGTGGGCGCTGGGCCACCTGGAGCTGTCGGAGTTCTTCGTCGCGCTGGATGCACGGCTGTCCCCCACCGACGGCGGCGCGTGGCTGTCCGCGGGCGAGGCCGCCGCGGACCGTCCGGACCTGGAAGCGCTGTGGGCGCTCTCACGCGGGCTGCGCGTGGTGTTCCCCTCGGAGCAGGTGACGGCGCGACTGGTGAACCTGGGCGGCGCCGGACGCCGGGCCAAGGCGATGGACCTGAGCCTCATCTACTTCGCCAACGACGAGGACACCCTCACCGGCCCGAAGTACGAGCTGCTCATCGAAGGCTCGAAGTTCGCGGACGCGAATGGCTTCTCCGCCGTGTGGACGCCGGAGCGCCACTTCGCCTCCTTCGGTGGCCTCTACCCGCAGCCGGCCGTGGTGGCCGCGGGCGTCGCCACCGTCACGAAGAATCTGCGCCTGCGCTCGGGCAGCGTGGTGCTGCCGCTGCATGACCCGCTGCTCATCGCGGAGCAGTGGAGCGTGGTGGACAACCTGTCGCAGGGCCGCGTGGGCATGTCGGTGGCGACGGGCTGGCACGTGCACGACTTCACCTTCGCGCCGGGCAACTACGAGGACCGGCGCAACATCCTGCTCAAGAACCTGAAGACGCTGCGGGCGCTGTGGCGCGGCGAGAAGGTGACGCGTCCGGCGGGCGCGGGCACGACGGTGGAGCTGTCGCTGCGTCCCAAGCCGGTGCAGAAGGAGCTGCCGGTGTGGCTCACCGCGACGGCGAACCCGGAGACGTTCCGGCTGGCGGGTGAGCTGGGCGCGGGCGTGCTGACAGGCCTGATGTCGCACTCGCTGGAGGAGATGAAGCCGAAGGTGGCCCTCTACCGCGAGGCGTGGCGCCGCAACGGCCACCCGGGCCGGGGCCACATCACGGTGATGCTGCACACGTACCTGGGCGACGACGAGGCGGAGGTGTTCCGCACGGTGCGCCAGCCGCTGCTGGGCTACTTCCGGGGCTCCACGGACATCGTCACGTCGCTGCTGGCGGCGCAGGGCTACCAGGGCGAAATCAACAAGCTGTCGCCCGACGACATCAACGCGCTGCTGGAGCACACCTTCGAGCACCACGCGAAGATGACGGGCCTGGTCGGCTCCATGGAGAGCGGCCTGAAGCGGCTGCGCGAGTTGCAGGTGTCGGACGTGGACGAGGTGGCGGCCCTCATCGACTTCGGCCTGGAGACGCCGGTGGTGCTGGAGGGCCTGCGGCGGCTGGCCCGGGTGCGCGAATTGCTGGAGCACGAAGCCGCCGCGCGCCAGGAGCAGGTGCTGGTGGAGAGCGGCCAGGGCGTGGAGAGCCTCCTCGCGCTGGCGAAACAGTCCGGCGCGGTGCTGGTGCACACGTCGGCCCGGCTGGCGCGTTCGCTGACGGAGCTGCCCGGGGCGCGCGACTCCCTGGGCTCCGTGGGCGCGTTGGTGCTGGAGGGCGCCTCGTCGGAGCTGGCCTCCGCGCTGCAACGGACCGCGGGTGTGGAGGTGCTGTTGTCAGGTAGCGCAGTGGAGGGCGCGCTCCTGCCCCGTGCCCCGGGCGAGCGCGTCCCGTCCAGCCTCCAGACGTGGGTGCTGGATCCGACGGGACAGCCGGTGCCCGTGGGCGTCGTGGGTGAGCTGGCCCTCTCGGGCGCGGGTCTGCCCCGGGGCCTGTGGAGGGCCGAGGAAGAGGGGCACCGCCGGCTGGTGCCGCACCCGACGGAGGTCTCGTCGCGGCTGTATCGCACCGGCCGTCATGCCCGCATGCGCGCGGATGGACGCATGGAGCCGGTGACGCTGCCGTCCCGCCTGCCCGCGCCTGTGGCGCGTCCCAAGGCGGAGGCCCCTCGCCCCGTGGCCCCGAGCGTGCCTGGCGCACCGCCGCCCATCCCGTTGGTGCCCCGGAATCAGCCGCTGCCTCTGTCCTTCGCGCAGCAGCGGCTCTGGTACATCCAGCAGTTGGAACCCCAGAGCGGCGCATACAACAACGCGACCACGTTCCGTCTGACGGGCGAGCTGGACGTCGCCGCGCTCCAGGCGGCACTGGACGAACTGGTGGCCCGGCACGAAGTGCTGCGCACCACGTACTCGCTGGAGGGTGAGACGGCGGTGCAGCTCATCCACCCGGCGCGCGGCCTGCCCCTGGCGCGGGTGGACGTCCCCGGTGAGATGCCCGAGGCCCGCGAGGCGGAGCTGGTGCGCCTGTGCCAGGCCCACGCCGTCATCCCCTTCGATCTGGAGAAGCTCGTCATCCGCGCGCTGTTGTTGCGCGTGGAGCCGAAGATGCACGTGCTGGCGTTGGTGCTCCACCACGCGGTGTCCGACGCGTGGTGCACCATGGTGCTCGCGCGTGAGCTGACGGTGCTCTACGCGACGTACAGC
The DNA here is from genome assembly GCF_003612065.1 of Corallococcus sp. CA047B. Classification (NCBI taxonomy): domain Bacteria; kingdom Pseudomonadati; phylum Myxococcota; class Myxococcia; order Myxococcales; family Myxococcaceae; genus Corallococcus; species Corallococcus sp. CA047B. Next base: position 13,224 of record NZ_RAWD01000131.1, on the reverse strand, counting down.
GCGGGCATGAAGTCCTCGCCGCTGCCGCCGCTGCCCATCCAGTACGCGGACTACGCGGTGTGGCAGCGCGACTGGCTGGAAGGCGGCGTGATGGAGGCGCAGGTCTCCTGGTGGAACCAGCAACTGCTCGGGGCCCCCACGCTCGTCCTGCCCACGGACCGACCGCGTCCGGCGGCGCAGTCCTTCGCGGGTGCGCTGTACCGCTTCCAGTTCCCGGCCGACGTGGCGGAGCCGCTGCTGGCCCTGGGCCGCAAGCAGGGCGCCACGACGTTCATGGTGATGATGGCGCTCTTCCAGACGCTGTTGTCGCGCTACTCGGGCCAGGACGACTTCGTGGTGGGCACGCCGCTCGCGGGCCGCACGCGCCCCGAGGTGGAGGGGCTGATTGGCTGCTTCGTGAACACGCTGGCCTTCCGCTCGCGGCTGGAGGGAGCGCCGTCGTTCACGGAGCTGCTGGGCCGGGTGCGGACCCAGGCGTTGGAGTCGTACGCGCGCCAGGACGCGCCGTTCGAGCGCATCCTGGACACGCTGGGCCTGCCGCGCGACCTGAGTCGCACGCCCCTGTTCCAGGTGGTCCTCAACGTCCTCAACACGCCGGATGCCAAGGCCCAGCTGCCGTCGCTGGAATTGACTCCGGTGGAGGTCTCCACGGGCACGTCCAAGTTCGACCTGGGCCTGGACGTCTGGGAGAACCGCGCGGGCCTCACCTGCCGCTTCGAGTACCCCACCGCGCTCTTCGACGAAGCGACCCTGGCACGGATGGCGGAGCACTTCGTGGAGCTCGCGCGTCAGGTCACCGCGAATCCGGAGGCGCCCCTCTCACGCCTGTCCCTGATGGGGGGGGCGGAGCGTCAGCGGGTGCTGGTGGAGTGGAACGCGACGGGCGGCGAGTACCCGCGCGAGGCGTGCATCCAGGACCTCTTCATGGCGCAGGCGGCGATGCGCCCGGACGCCGTGGCGCTGGAGTTCGGGGACACGCGCCTGACGTACGCGGAGCTGGACGCGCGCACGAACCAGTGGGCCCACCTGCTGCGCGAACAGGGCGTGGGGCCGGATGTGCTGGTGGCCGTGTGCCTGGAGCGCTCCATTGAGCTCATTGTCTCGCTGCTGGCCATCCTCAAGGCCGGAGGCGCGTACCTGCCGCTGGACGCGGCGTACCCGGCGCAGCGTCTGGCCGCGATGCTGGAGGATGCGCCGCCCAGGCTGCTGCTGACGACGCAGGAGGTGCGCGACAACCTGGCGGTGGATGACGCCCTGCCCTGCCTCTTCGTGGAGGAGCTGCGACTGGAAGGTCGGCCCACGTCACCCGTGCAGGCGGGGACGCAGGCACGCCATCTGGCGTACGTGGACTTCACGTCCGGAAGCACCGGGCGTCCCAAGGGCGTGGCGGTGGAGCACCGGGGCGTGCTGCGGCTCTTGCACAACGCGTCCTTCGTGGACCTGGGTCCGGACGTGGCGTTCCTGCACATCTCGCCCGTCTCGTTCGACGCATCGACGCTGGAGATCTGGGCTCCGCTGCTCTTCGGCGGGCGGCTCGTCGTCTTCCCGCCCAGCTCGCCGTCGGACCTGGAGCTGCTGGCGTCCACCCTCCAGGATCATCGCGTCACCACGATGTGGCTGACCGCGGGCCTCTTCGCGCAGGTGGTGGAGCTGAAGCCCGAAGCGCTCAAGGGGATGCGGCAGGTCCTCACCGGCGGCGACGTCGTGCCGGCGCACCATGTCCGCCGCGTGTTGGAGTACCTGGGCGTCAGCGTCAGCAACGGCTACGGCCCGACGGAGACGACGGTCTTCGCGTCCACGTACCGCCTGACGGACGCGGCCCAGGTGGGCGCGTCCATTCCCATTGGCCGGCCCGTCAACGCGACGCAGCTCTACGTGATGGACCGACACGGGCAGCCGGTGCCCCCGGGCGTCGCCGGTGAACTCTTCATCGGCGGTGACGGTCTGGCACGCGGCTACCTGTCGCGTCCGGACCTGACCGCGGAGCGCTTCGTTCCGAACCCCTTCGCCGCGACGCAAGGAGAACGCCTGTACCGCACCGGTGACCTGGCGCGCTGGAGGGCGGACGGGGTTGTGGAGTTCCTGGGCCGAGTGGACCACCAGGTGAAGGTGCGGGGCTTCCGCATCGAGCTGGCGGAAGTGGAGGCCGCGCTGCGGGCCCACGCCTACGTGCGTGAGGCCGTGGCGCTGGTGCGCGAGGACGTGCCCGGCGACAAGCGGCTCGTCGCCTACTTTGTCGCGAGCGAGGACCTGGACCTGGATCCGGCCGTGCTGCGCACGTTCCTCGAACAGCGGCTGCCGGACTACATGCTGCCGTCGGCGTTCGTGCCCCTCACGGCCCTGCCGCTGACGGCGAACGCGAAGCTGGACCGCAAGGCCCTGCCGGCCCCGGAGGGGCTGCGTGCCTCGCGGCGTGAGTACATCGAGCCCCGCACGGAGATGGAGCAGCGGCTGGCCGGGATCTGGACCCAGGTGCTGCGCGTCGAGCGCGTGAGCGTGGACGACAACTTCTTCGATCTGGGCGGCGACTCCATCATCAGCATCCAGGTCGTCGCGCGCGCGCGTCAGGCCGGCGTGCGGATCTCCGTGCGCGACCTCTTCCAGCACCCCACCCTGGGCGCGCTGGCGAACGTGGCGAAGCTCAGCGCGGGCAGCGTGGCGGAACAGGGCCCCGTGGTGGGCGAGGTGCCCCTCACGCCCATCCAGTTGGAGCTGCTGGAGGGCGATCCCGAACACGCTCACCACTTCAACATGCCGGTGCTGCTGCGGGCCCGTCAGCCGCTCCAGCCGGTGTTCCTGGAGCAGGCGCTCCAGTTGCTCATCTCCCACCACGACGCCCTGCGCCTGCGCTTCACCCGCGAGGGAACCTGCTGGCGCCAGCACAACGCCACGCCCGAGGACGCCTCCTTCCAGTTGCTCCAGGTGGACCTCTCCGGACTTCCGCCAGAGGACCGTCCTCGCGCCATGGAGGAGCATGCGGAGCGCCTCCAGGCCCGCTTCGATCTGGCCCGGCCGCCCCTGGTCCGCGCAGCCCTCTTCCACTTCGGCCCCGGGCAGGAGCAGCGGCTGCTGCTCCTCATCCATCACCTCGTGGTGGATGCCGTCTCCTGGCGTGTGCTCGTCGAGGACCTGGAGACCGCATACCTGCAACTGAGCGCGCGGCGCCCCGCCGTGCTTCCCGGCAAGACGACGTCCTTCCTGTCCTGGACGCGCCGGCTGGAGACCCACGCCCTCTCTGACGCCCTGCACGCCCAGACACCGCTGTGGCTGGACGAAGCACGCAAGGACGTGGCCCCGCTTCCCGTCGACTCCGCGGGTCCCAACACCCACGGTTCGCAGCGGGCGGTCTCCGTCCAGTTGGACGCGGAGGAGACCCGGCTGCTGCTCCAGGAGACGTCGGCGGGCTGGCGGGCGCGCATCAACGACGTGCTGTTGACCGCGCTCGCGCTCACGCTGCGCGAATGGACCGGCCAGTCGAGCGCGCTCATCGACGTGGAGGGCCATGGCCGGCAGGAGCTGTTCGCGGACGCGGACGTGTCACGCACCGTGGGCTGGTTCACGTCGATGGCGCCCGCGCTGTTGCGGCTGCCTCCGGGAGGCACGCCGGGCGACAGCCTGCGCGCGGTGCGCGACACGCTGAGCCAGTGGCCCGACCAGGGCATCGGCTTCGGACTCTTGCGCTTCATGGGGCCCCCGGACCTCCGTCAGCGGATGGCCGCCTTCCCCCGGGCGCAGGTGGCGTTCAACTACCTGGGGCAACTGGACGGCGCGTCTGACGCCAGCACCCTCTTCTCCCTGGGAGATGACCCCGTCGGCACGTCGGTGGCACCCACGGCCCTCCGGACGCACGTGCTGGTCGTGAACGGCTCGGTGCGGGACGGGCGGCTGGGGATGTACTTCGGCTTCAGTCACCACCTGCACCACGCCTCCACCATCGAGACCCTGGCGCAGCGGTTCCTCACGGTCCTGCGCACGCTCATCGAACAGCGGCACTCCGAGGACTCGCGCCGGATGACGCCGGGCGACTTCCCCCTGGCGCGCCTCACCCAGCCCGCGCTGGACGGGCTGCTGGCCTCGCAGGGGCCCACCGTGGAGGACCTCTACCCGCTCTCCGCGCTCCAGCAGGGCCTGCTGTTCCACGTCCTCGCGACGCCGGAGTCCTCCTTCTATTTCGAGCAGCGCTCCTGGTCGATCCACTCGGCGGTGGACATCGGGTTGTTCCGCAAGACGTGGCAGGCGGCGGTGGACCGCAATCCCATCCTGCGCACCAGCTTCGTGTGGCGGGATCTGGAGGCCCCGCTCCAGGTGGTGCACTCGCACGCCGAGCTGCCGTTCGAGGAGCACGACTGGCGGCACCTGCCCCCGGAGGAGCAGCAGGCCGGGCTGACGCGGATGCTGGCCGCCGAACGCACTCGCGGCTTCGACGTGACGCGGGCCCCGTTGATGCGGATGGTGGGCGTGCGGCTGGCGGATCAGCACTGGCGCTTCATCTGGAACCACCACCACCTGCTGCTGGACGGCTGGAGCTCCGGCCTGTTCTTCGAGGAGGTCTTCGCGCTCTACGACACCTTCCGGTCGGGAGCGACGCCCGCGCCCTCAACAAGGCCTCCGTTCCGGGACTACATCGCGTGGTTGCAGCAGACCGACATCGCTTCGGACGAGCGCTTCTGGCGCGCCCGGCTCTCCGGCCTGTCCGTCCCCACGCCCGTGCCCGCGGAGCAGCCCTCGACCGCACGGCCCGGCGATCCCGTCCGGATGCAGAGCGCGAAGCTGTTCCTGTCGTCGGAGGACACCACCGCGCTCCAGGCCTTCGCGCGCCAGCACCAGTTGACGCTCAACACCCTGGTGCAGGCCGCGTGGGCCCTGGTGCTCGCGCGCTATGCCGGCACGCAGGACGTCATCTTCGGCACCACGCTGGCGGGCCGTCCTCCGGAGCTTCCGGGCGCGGAGGCCATGCTGGGCATGCTCATCACCACGCTGCCGGTGCGCATCCAGCTCCCCGACGAGCAGGCGCCCGTGCTGCCCTGGCTCCAGTCTCTCCAGACGCAGCAGCGGGCCCTGGAACAGCACCAGCACACGCCGCTGGTCACCGCGGCGAGCTGGAGCGACATGCCGCGAGGCACGCCGCTCTTCAACACCCTGATGATCTTCGAGAACTTCCCCCTCGATGAGTCGGTGATGAAGCGCTCCACGGAGCTCGACATCCGCGACCTGCTCGTCGCGGAGACCAGCCACTACCCGCTCTCGGCCATGGTGGTGCCGGGCAACGAGCTGCTGTTCAACCTGGGCTACGACCCGTCGCGCTTCTCGAAGGACGCGGTGGATCGCGTGCTGGGTCACTGGACCCGGGCGCTGCTGTCGCTGACCCGGCCCTCGGCCCTGCTGTCCGACGTGTCCATGCTGTCGTCGGCGGAACGTCAACAGGTGCTGGTGGAGTGGAACACCCCCGTTCGGGGCTACCCGGACGTCCGCATCCACGACCTCTTCGAGCAGCAGGCCGACCTGCGCCCGGACGCCATCGCGCTGGAGTTCGGGGAGCAGCGCTTGAGCTACGCGCAGTTGGACGCGCGGGCCAACCAGCTCGCCCACCTGCTGCGCCAGCACGGCGTGGGCCCGGACTCGCTCGTCGCGCTCTGCCTGGAGCGCTCCGTCGAGCTGATCGTCTCCCTGCTCGCCATCCTCAAGGCGGGCGGCGCCTATGTGCCATTGGATGCCTCGTACCCGACGCAGCGTCTGTCCGCGATGCTGGAGGACGCGCCGCCCCAGGTGCTCATCACCTCGCGCGCGCTGCGCTCCACCCTGCCCGTCTCGCAGGAGGTCCCCTGCCTCCTGGTGGAGGAGCTGCGGCTGGAGGAGCAGCCCGCATCCCGTCCCGTGACGGGCACGCTGCCGCGCCATCTGGCGTACGTGGACTTCACGTCCGGCAGTACCGGCCGCCCCAAGGGCGTGGCGGTGGAGCACCGCAACGTGCTGCGCCTGCTGCACGACGCGTCCTACGTGGACCTGGGACCGGACACGGCGTTCCTGCTCATCTCGCCCATCTCGTTCGACGCGTCCACGCTGGAGGTGTGGGGTCCGTTGCTCTTCGGCGGGCGCCTCGTCGTCTTCCCGCCCAGCTCGCCTTCGGATCTGGAGCTGCTGGCGAGCACCGTCCACCGGCATCGCGTCAATACGCTGTTCCTGACCGCGGGCCTCTTCGCGCAGGTGGTGGAGCTGAAGCTGGAAGCCCTGCGCGGGGTGCGGCAGATCATCACCGGAGGCGATGTCGTCCCGGCGCCCCAGGTTCGCCGGGTGCTGGAGACACTGGGCATTCCCGTCAGCGCCGGCTACGGCCCGACGGAGACGACGGTCTTCGCGTCCACGCACCGCATGACGGACGCGGCCCAGGTGGGCACGTCCATTCCCATTGGCCGTCCCCTCCGCGAGACGCAGCTCTACGTGCTGGACGCCAACGGCCAGCCGGTGCCTCCGGGCATCCCGGGCGAGCTGTTCATCGGTGGTGAGGGCCTGGCGCGCGGCTACCTGTCGCGTCCGGACCTGAGCGCCGAACGCTTCGTCCCGCATCCCTTCGCCGCGACGCAGGGTGAGCGCCTGTATCGCACGGGCGACCTGGCGCGCTGGAGGCCGGACGGCGTGGTGGAGTTCCTGGGCCGAGTGGACCACCAGGTGAAGGTGCGGGGCTTCCGCATCGAGCTGGCGGAAGTGGAAGCCGCGCTGCGGGCCCACGCATCCGTGCGTGAGGCCGTGGCGGTGGTGCGCGAGGACGTGCCCGGCGACAAGAAGCTGGTGGCCTACGTGGCCCTGCACCAGGACGTCGAGCCGGCCGTGCTGCGCGCGTTCCTGGCGCAGCGGCTGCCGGAGTACATGCTGCCGTCGCTCCTTGTCCCCCTTGTGGCCCTACCGCTGACGCCCAATGGCAAGGTGGACCGCAAGGCGCTGCCCGCGCCGGAAATCTCGCAGCCCGCCGCGAGCACCTACGTGGCGCCCGAGACGCCGACGGAGATCGCCCTGGCCACGCTGTGGAGCGAGGTGCTGCGCGTGCCCGCCGTGGGACGGCACGATAACTTCTTCGAGCTGGGTGGTCATTCGCTGCTGGCCACCCAGGTGGTGTCGCGCATCCGGTCCACCCTGGGCGTGGAGCTGCCGCTGGGAGACCTCTTCAGCGCGCCCACGGTGGCCACGCTGGCGGAGAAGCTGGGCCGTGCCAGTCGGACGCAGGCACCCCCGCTGGTCCGCGCGGAGCGGACCACCGCGCCACCGCTGTCGTTCGCCCAGCAGCGGCTCTGGTTCATCGATCAGCTGGAGCCGGGCACCACGCTCTACAACTTGCCGCTGCCGCTGCGGTTCACCGGCGCTCTGGATGAAGGCGCGCTGCGCAGGAGCCTGGACGCGTTGATGGCGCGGCACGAATCGCTGCGCACCACGTTCCGCGTGGAGGCGGGTCAGCCCGTGCAGCACATCCACGCCGGGGCCACCGTGCCCTTCGAGTCCGTGGACCTCACCGGCATCGCGGACGCGACGGAGCGCCAGGCCGAGGCGAAGCGGCGTGGCAGCGCGGAGTTCCACCGCCCGTTCAACCTGGAGCAGGGGCCGGTGATCCGCGCCCTGCTGCTCAAGTTGGACGCCCAGGAGCACGTGCTGGTGTTGCACCTGCACCACATCGTGTCCGACGGCTGGTCGTTGGGCGTGCTGGTGCGGGAGATGACGGCGCTCTACGAGGCCTTCCGTCAGGGGCATGCCCCTGCCCTGCCGGAGCTGCCGGTGCAGTACGCGGACTACGCCGTCTGGCAGCGCGGCTGGCTCCAGGGAGAGGTGCTGGAGGCGCAGCTCGGCTGGTGGAGGCAACAGCTCGCGGGTGCGTCCCACGTGTTGGAGCTGCCCACCGACAAGCCGCGTCCGGCCGTCGCCTCCCGGCGCGGCGATGCGGTGACCGTGCACCTGCCGCGCGTCCTCGCGGAGAAGGTGGAGGCCCTGGCCCAGCGTGAAGGTGCCACGCCCTTCATGGTGCTGCTCGCGGCCTTCCAGTCCGTGCTGCACCGGTACTCGGGGCAGGATGACGTGCTGGTGGGCTCTCCCATCGCGAACCGTGGCCACGCGGAGACGGAGGGCCTCATCGGCTTCTTCGTCAACACGCTGGTGCTGCGCGGAAGCTTCGGCGCGCGGCCTTCGTTCCGGCAGCTCGTCGCTCAGGTGCGCACCACGACGCTGGGCGCGTATGAGCACCAGGACATCCCGTTCGAGCGGCTGGTGGAATCACTCCAGACGACGCGCGACCTGTCCCGCACGCCTCTCTTCCAGGTGATGTTCGCGCTTCAGAATGCACCCCGCCCGGAGTTGATGCTGCCCGGCCTGTCGGTGAAGGGCGCCGACATCGGGGGCCGAGGCACGTCCCAGTTCGAGCTGAGCCTGGACCTCAACCGTGAGGCGGACGGCTTCGTCGGACACATCGACTACGCGACGGACCTGTTCGAGCGCTCCACCGTCGAGCGCCTGATGACGCACCTGCGGGTGTTGCTGGAGGCCGCGCTGGAGCGGCCGGATGCGCCGCTCGCGGACCTGTCCTTCGTGGGTCCCGAGGAGCGTCAGCGGCTGCTGGGCGACCTGAGTGGTTCCGCTGTGGACTTCGACAGTGAGGCCACGCTGCATGGCCGCATCGAACGGCAGGTGGCCCGCACGCCGAGCGCGGACGCGGTGGCGTTCGGGGACACGATGCTGTCCTTCCGGCAGCTCGATGCCCGCGCGAACCAGCTCGCCCGACACCTGCGCTCATTGGGCGTGGGTCCTGAAGTGACGGTGGGCCTGTGCCTGGAGCGGTCGGCCGAGTCCATCATCGCGCTGCTCGCCGTCCTCAAGGCCGGCGGAGCGTTCGTGCCGCTCGACCCGGCGGCCCCCACCGCGCGTCGGTCCTTCATCCTGGGAGACAGCCGCGCATCCGTGCTGCTGACCACCCAGGCCCTGGCGGAAGCCTGGCGGCCCGACGTGGGCACCGTCGTGTGCCTCGACGCTGAACAGAAGCCCTGGGCAAAGCTGTCATCGGAGGCCCTGGCCTCCAACGTGGGCCCGGAGAACCTGGCCTACGTGCTCTACACGTCGGGCTCCACGGGCACGCCCAAGGGCGTGGCGGTGCAGCACCGCTCCGTGCTCCACCTGCATCAAGCGATGGCGCGCGACATCTACGTGCAGCCGCAGCGCGGCCTGCGTGTCAGCGTGAATGCGCCGCTGTTCTTCGACGCGTCCATGGAGCAGGTCATCCAGCTCCTGGACGGGTACTGCCTGTGCCTCGTCCCCGACGAGACGCGCAAGGACCCGGAGGCGATGCTCTCGTGGTTGGAAGCGCAGCGCATCGACGTGCTGGATTGCACGCCGTCGCAGCTCAAGCTCCTGTTGGACGCGGGCCTGCTCGAACGGGCCCACGTGCCGGCGCTGCTCATCGTCGGTGGTGAGGCGATGGATGAAGTGACGTGGCGGCGGCTCTCCACGACAAAGCGCACGCGCGCCTTCAACGTGTACGGACCCACCGAAACCACGGTCAACGCGACGGCCTGGGCCCTCCAGGACGCGGCGCAGTCGCTGCCCGTCATCGGCCGGCCGCTGGACAACGTGCGGGCGTACATCCTCGACGCGCAGCAGCGGCTGGTGCCCTTCGGCATGCAGGGCGAGCTGTGCCTCGCGGGTGAAGGCCTCGCGCGCGGCTACCTGGGACGCCCGGACCTCACCGCGGAGCGCTTCGTTCCGAATCCGTTCAGCACGGAGCCCGGAGCGCGGCTGTACCGCACCGGAGACAAGGCCCGCTGGCGCGAGGACGGGACGCTGGACTTCATGGGCCGCCTGGACTTCCAGGTGAAGCTGCGCGGCTACCGCATCGAGCTGGGGGAGATTGAAGCCACCCTGCGCTCGCACCCGGGCATCCGGGACGCCGTGGCCCTCGTCCGTGAGGACGTGGCCGGTGATGCGCACCTCGTGGCCTACGTCGTGCCGGAGGTGGACACCTCGACGCTGCGCGAACACCTGCGCAAGCACCTGCCCGAGTACATGGTCCCGGCCACCGTCATGGCGCTGCCTGCCCTGCCGCTGACGTCCAACGGCAAGGTGGACCGCAAGACCCTGCCCGCGCCGGAAGCCTCGCAGGTCGGCTCACGCAACTACGCAGCGCCCGAGACGCCGACGGAAGTCGCCCTGGCCGCGCTGTGGAGTGAAGTGCTGCGCATCCCCACCGTGGGACGCCATGACAACTTCTTCGAACTGGGTGGTCACTCGCTGCTGGCCACGCAGGTGGTGTCGCGCATCCGGTCCACGCTGGGCGTGGAGTTGCCGCTGGGAGACCTCTTCAGTGCTCCCACCGTGGCGGGGTTGGCCAGGCGGCTGGCTCACGCTGCTCGCTCCAGGACTCCGGCCCTCACCCGTGCGGATCGGACGTCCGCGCCGCCGCTGTCATTCGCGCAGCAGCGGCTCTGGTTCATCGATCAGTTGGAGCCGGGCACCACGCTCTACAACATGCCGCTGCCGTTGCGACTCACCGGAGTGGTGGACGAAGGCGCTTTGCGCAAGAGCCTGGATGCGCTGATGGCGCGGCACGAATCGCTGCGCACCACGTTCCGAGTGGAAGCGGGTCAGCCCGTGCAGCACATCCACGCCGGGGCCACCGTGCCCTTCGAGTCCGTGGACCTCACGGACCTCGCGGACGCGACGGAGCGCCAGGCTGAAGCAGAGCGGCGTGGCAGCGTGGAATTCCACCGCCCGTTCAACCTGGAGCAGGGGCCGGTGATGCGCGCCCTGCTGCTCAAGTTGGACGCCCAGGAGCACGTGTTGATGCTGCACGTGCACCACATCGTGTCCGACGGCTGGTCGTTGGGCGTGCTGGTGCGTGAGATGACGGCCCTCTACGAGGCCTTCCGTCAGGGGCATGCCCCTGCTCTGCCGGAGCTGCCGGTGCAGTACGCCGACTTCTCCGTGTGGCAGCGCGGCTGGCTCCAGGGAGAGGTGCTGGAGGCGCAGCTCGGCTGGTGGAAGCAGCAGCTCGCGGGTGCGTCCCACGTGTTGGAGCTGCCCACCGACAAGCCGCGTCCGGCCGTCGCCTCCCGGCGCGGCGATGCGGTGACCGTGCACCTGCCGCGCGCGCTGTCCGAGCAGGTGGAGGCCCTGGCCCAGCGTGAAGGTGCCACGCCCTTCATGGTGCTGCTGGCGGCCTTCCAGTCCGTGCTGCACCGGTACTCGGGGCAGGATGACGTGCTGGTGGGCTCTCCCATCGCGAACCGTGGCCACGCGGAGACGGAGGGCCTCATCGGCTTCTTCGTCAACACGCTGGTGCTGCGCGGAAGCTTCGGCGCGCGGCCTTCGTTCCGGCAGATTGTTGCCCAGGTGCGCACCACGACGCTGGGCGCGTATGAGCACCAGGACATCCCGTTCGAGCGGCTGGTGGAGTCACTCCAGACGACGCGCGATCTGTCTCGCACACCCCTGTTCCAGGTGATGTTCTCGTTGCAGAACGCGCCCCTTCCGGAGCTGGTGCTGCCCGGCCTGTCCGTGAAGGCCGCCGACATCGGGGCACGTGGCACTTCGCAGTTCGAACTGAGCCTGGACCTCCGCCGTGTGGCGGACGGTTTCGTTGGACTCATCGACTACGCGACGGACCTGTTCGAGCGCTCCACCGTCGAGCGCCTGATGACTCACCTGCGGGTGCTGCTGGAGGCCGCGCTGGAGCGCCCCGACGCGCCGCTCGCGGACCTGTCCTTCGTGGGTCCCGAGGAGCGTCAGCGACTGCTGGGCGACCTGAGTGGCACCGTCGCGGACTTCGACCGTGGGGCCACGCTGCATGGGCGCATCGAAGCGCAGGTGGCCCGCACGCCGAATGCGGACGCCGTGGAATTCGAAGGGACAACGCTGTCCTTCCGGCAGCTCGAAGCCCGCGCCAACCAGCTCGCCCGACACCTGCGCTCGCTGGGCGTGGGTCCTGAAGTCACGGTGGGCCTGTGCCTGGAGCGGTCGGCCGATTCCATCGTCGCGCTGCTCGCCGTCCTCAAGGCCGGCGGAGCGTTCGTGCCGCTCGACCCGGCGGCCCCCACCGCGCGTCGGTCCTTCATCCTGGGAGACAGCCGCGCATCCGTGCTGCTGACCACCCAGGCCCTGGCGGAGGCGTGGCGGCCCGACGTGGGCACCGTCGTGTGCCTCGACGCTGAACAGAAGCCCTGGGTGGGGCTGTCATCGGAGGCCCTGGCCTCCAACGTAGGGCCGGAGAACCTGGCCTACGTGCTCTACACGTCGGGCTCGACAGGTACGCCCAAGGGGGTGGCGGTGCAGCACCGCTCCGTGCTCCACCTGCATCAAGCGATGGCGCGCGATATCTACACGCAGCCGCGGCGCAGCCTGCGCGTCAGCGTGAACGCGCCGCTGTTCTTCGACGCGTCCATGGAGCAGGTCATCCAGCTCCTCGATGGGGATTGCCTGTGCCTCGTCCCCGACGAGACGCGCAAGGACCCGGAGGCGATGCTCTCGTGGCTGGAAGCGCAGCGCATCGACGCGCTGGATTGCACGCCGTCGCAGCTCAAGCTGCTGCTGGACGCAGGCCTGCTGGAGCGCGCCCACGTGCCGGCGCTGATCTTCGTCGGCGGGGAGGCGATGGATGAAGTGACGTGGCGGCGGCTGGCCACGACGAAGCGCACGCGCGCCTTCAACATGTACGGCCCCACCGAGAACACCGTCAACGCGACGGCCTGGGCCATCCAGGACGCGGCGCAGTCGCTGCCCGTCATCGGCCGGCCGCTGGACAATGTGCGGGCGTACATCCTCGACGCGCAGCAGCGGCTGGTGCCCTTCGGCACGCAGGGCGAGCTGTGCCTCTCCGGTGAAGGACTCGCGCGCGGCTACCTGGGCCGTCCGGACCTCACCGCGGAGCGCTTCGTTCCGAATCCGTTCAGTACGGAGCCCGGAGCGCGGCTGTACCGCACGGGTGACAAGGCCCGCTGGCGCGAGGATGGGACGCTGGACTTCATGGGCCGCCTGGACTTCCAGGTGAAGCTGCGCGGCTACCGCATCGAGCTGGGGGAAATCGAAGCCACCCTGCGCTCGCACCCGGGCATCCGGGACGCGGTGGCCCTCGTCCGTGAGGACATGCCCGGTGATGCGCGCCTCGTGGCCTACGTCGCACCAGAGGTAGAGACCGCGCCCCTGCGTGAGCACCTGCGCAAGCACCTGCCCGAGTACATGGTGCCGGCCGCCTTCGTCGCC
>NZ_RAWD01000130.1:0-24617 GCF_003612065.1 Corallococcus sp. CA047B | reverse complement strand
CACCCCGCCCGACCGCGCCTCCGGCTCCCGCGGTCGTGGCCCCCGCACGTCCCTCCCTCCAGGCGTACCGGCTCCTGCCGGACGGGACGTCCTCCCCGTGGGGTCTGCTGCCGACAGGTGATGCCGCCCCCCAACCGCTTCCCGACGGAGACTGGTACGCCGAGCCCCTGGAGCCCGTGAGGACACCGGACCAAGCGCAGGCGCTGGCCGCCGTGCTGCGCGAATACCGCGTCCCCGGTCTCTCCTTCGGGGAGAAAGGCCTCCCCGCCCCGGCCCTGCTCGCGCTCCTCGTCGAGGGCACCTCCGTCGTATCGCTCCATCTCTCCGAGACCGCGTTCGGCGATGAGCACCTCGCCGCCCTGAGGAACGCGGCACGGTTGAAGGCCCTGCACCTCGACGGGACACGGGTCACCGATGCGGGGCTCGCCTCTCTCCAGGGAATGCCACACCTGGCCATCCTGCGGCTGGATGCCACCGCGGTGTCCGACCGGGGGCTGGTTCTCCTCGCCTCGCTGACGACGCTGCGCCGGCTCTCGCTCAGCGGCACGTCGGTGAGTCCGCAGGGGCTCGGCCTGCTCGCGGCACAGACGGAGCTGGAGTGGCTGGATCTCTCGGACACCACGGTCGATGACACGGTCCTTGCGTCCCTGCCCGGGGACCGCTTGCGCACGCTCGTCCTGAGCGGCACCCACGTCACGAATGCCGGCCTTGGCGCCCTGAAAAGAATGCCGGCCCTGAGCTGGCTGGGCCTGGCGCGGACGGCCGTCTCGGACCCAGGCCTGGCGCACATCGGGGGGCTGCCCATGCTGGAAGCGCTCCACCTGGGAAGCACCGGGGTGACGGATGCGGGGCTCGTCCACCTGGCGCGGTTGCCGGTGCTACGGGTGCTGGTGCTCAGCAAGACGCGCATCCGCGGCCCAGGGGTTCGTCACCTTGCCGGGCTCACACGGCTGGAGGTCCTCCATCTCGACGACACCCAGATCGGGAACGCGGCGCTGCGCCACCTGCAAGGCCTCCACCACCTGCGCGACCTGGAGCTGTCGCGCACGACCGTCACCGGGAGCGGCCTCCCAGCGCTGGCCGGCCATCAGGCGCTCGAGAACCTCGGGCTCTCGGGCCTCGCGCTGGCGGACGCGTCGCTCGCGTCGCTGGAGCCCCTGGGGCGGCTCTCCCGGCTCGACCTCAGTGCCACGCGCATCGGCCCCGATGCATTGAAGCAGCTCGGCTCGCGCATGGTCCTGCGGCACCTGGATCTGAGCCGGACCGAATTCAGCGACGGGTGGGTGGCCAACCTTTTGACCTTTTCCCGGCTCCAGTCGCTCCGCGCCATCCGCACGCTCCTCACGGACCTGGGGCTTGGCCAGCTCTCCGAGCTGCGGGAGCTGGAGTCACTCCAGGTCTCGGGGACCCCCATCAGCGGCTCGGGGCTGGTACCGCTCCAGAAGCTCCCCCACCTCGTCAAGCTCGACCTGGGAGGCACCTGGCTGAACGACAACGGGGTGCAGATGCTCGCGGGCTTCGAGAAGCTCTCCTGGTTGAGCCTCGCCGGCACCCGCGTCGGGGACGAGGCGCTCGTTCACCTCCCGGGCTCCCTGCTCACGCTGTACCTGCTGCGCACGAAGGTCACGGACGCCGGCATGCCCGCGCTCCACCGGCTTCCCCTCCTTCGTGAGCTCGACCTGCGCGAGACGGCTGTCTCCGAGGCTGTGCGGGCCACGCTGGTGCGTGAGCATGGCCTCCGGCTGATGTCCTCCCCCTGAGGTGGGTGCAGGCCGCTCAACGCGCGAACAGCGGCCGGAACACGGGGGAGGCGCGCAGCGCGGACACCATCTCGGCGATGCTGGCGGCCTCTCGCTCCGTCTCGTCCGCCCCATAGACCTCCTTCAGCCGGCCCATGACGCCCGCCTCGGAGCGCCCGTGCAGCAGCTCCCGGAAGATGATGAGCGCCGTCTCATCGAGGGGAATTCCGAGCGTATCGCCCGAACCCACCTCATCCGTGGGCTTCGACAGCTCCTCGACCCAGCGCATCACCTTCTCCCTCGGGTCCTCGTGCGGGTACCGCTGGCGCACCAGTCCCAGGAGCGACTCGGCACCATCGATATTGAGCAGCAGCGCGAGGAAGTACCGGTGCTCCTCCGTCTTGACCTGCGCGCGCCTGCTGACGAGCATCGACTGGCGTATCCGCTCCTGGAACACCGGGATGAGCTGCTCGGCGAGCGAGCCATGCCTGCGGATGGCCACCTCCCAGAACTCCTCGAGCGCCGTCTCCTCCTTGTAGATTTCCAGCAAGCGCTTGAAGAGGAGATAGCAGGTGTGGATGTCCGACCGTTCAATCAGCTCCGACAGCAGGCGCTTGCGGACCGCACGGGGGCTGTCTCGCAGGAACGTCAGTGATTGGAGGATCCTGTTGGTCTGGACGTCCTCGTAGGTCGAGTCGATGGCCAGAAAGGGCTTCTTGTAGGAGTACTGCACCCCCGCGTTGGGGGTATGCAGGGTCCTCACGACGCACGTCACGGAGGGACGATCCAGATGGAAGAGGGAATGGATGTAACGATTCCCCGGGAGGATCTGCTGGACGTCCCCCTCCTTCAGCTCGTTGAGGGACTCCAGCGAGAGATCGCCAAAGGCCATACGGCCGTTGACCCTGTGTCGCTCATTCCAGCGGTACTGCCCATGGATGCTTCCGCCCTTGACGACCTGAAAGGCCCCACTGAACCCGTGCTGGTGGATTTCGGTGGTGCCATCCAGCCAGTAATAGAGATCAATGACGATCCGGTGGTCGGAGAACACCGTGATGGGCGGCTGCCCGAAGTCGGACCGCGCGGTCAGTTGCCGAGGGAAGGCCCGGGTGCTGAACAACCATTCGATGGGCACCATGGGGTCGAAGCCCTTGTACGGAGCCATCTCCTGCAGGACACGCGCCGCAAGCTCGGGAAAGGCCTCCTCATCATGGTTGTACTTGACCCATCGATCCTGAATGAGCCTCCCCATCTCCTCGTAGACGCGCACAGGTGTCCTCCACTTGGAAGTACGAGCAATGACACCACTGTGCGATGAGAAAACAGACCCCGTCAAGGAAGCCTTTCAGGTTCCGCCTGGCCTTCAGGGCGGGCATGGCTGCCGCCAGCGTGGGTCAATCACAGCGCATCCCCACGACCCGGCGGGAACCCCGTAGCCGCGCACCCGGGCCGCAATCCTTCATGCGAACTGGAATTGCCTGAATTGCCAGCTATCATTTGATTTCCAGACAAGCGCGCTGTTAGAAAGGAATTGGCTCCGGCCAAAACCAGACACCACAGGACAAGACCATGACGAACAACGTGAAGCGCTTCCTGGCCGCCTCCCTGCTGTCCCTCATGCCCTCGGTCGCGCTCGCCGAGCACTACGACATCAGCGGCCTGCTCGCCCACCGCAGCGACTATGTCAGCCTCCGTCCGACGGAGACGATCCAGCTTCCGTCGGGGCGCCTGGAGGGAGCCGCGACGCTCGCGGGCACCACCGTCGACACCTTCTTCGTGGCCAACTGGACCGGCGTGAACACCTTCCCCGGCTACACCCTGACGGGCACGCCCAACATCCTGCCGCCCAACCCGCTGGCCCCCACCGCGCCGCCCAGCATCTCCGGCGTCTTCCAGATGGGCGTCGGGCAGCTGACGCCGGTGACCCAGACCTACTACTACACGACCAACGCGGCGGATCCGACCGGCGCCGCGAAGACGTGTCTGTGGCAGCTCAACGTCACCGTCAGCGGCACCGTCTGCTCGGGCACCCTCAACATGACCGCCTACGGCAATCAGGGCGTCCTCTGCAGCATCGACACGGCGCAGACCTTCGTCGACTCCACCACGTGCCAGGCGCAGGTCGTCACCATCATCCAGTAGCCTGAAGCAGGCGCGCGCCGCTGGCGGCCCTCTCGCGGGGGTCGCTGGCGGCGTCGCTCCTGTCGCCCCGCGCTACTGGCCGAGCAGCGCCTTCAGGAGCCGCCGCACCTCCTGCGGGCCCTCCGTGCGGTACGCCGCGCGCGTGTGCTTGTTGCCCGCGTGAATGGTGAGGCCGCCCTTGGGGATGGCCGCGAACAGGTCCTCGTCGGTGACGTCATCCCCCATGGCCAGCACTCGCACGTCCGGCGCTTCGTGCTTCAGCACCTCCGGCACGACGCGGCCCTTGTTGACGCCCCGGGGCCGCACCTCCACCACCCGGTCACCGGGGAGGATGTGCATGGGCTCCTGGGAGAACTGCTCGAAGAGCAGCAGGCGCAGCTCGCGCGCCTGGAGCGCGCCGAACTCCGCGTCCACCTTGCGGTAGTGCCACGCGAGCGACGCCGTCTTCTCCTCCACGAACGAGCCCGTCACCCGCCCGGCGAACGCGTCCAGCACGGGCTTCACCCGGGACTTCCACTCGAAGGACACGCCCGGCAGGGCCTGCCACGACTGTCCCCGCCGCATGCGCGACCACAGGCCGTGCTCCGCGTGCAGGCCCAGGGGCAGCTCGCCGAACCACGCCTCCAGCGTCTCCTTGGGGCGTCCGCTCACCAGGTGCACGGACAGGTCCGGCCGGGCGCACAGGTCCTTGAGCAGCTTCATCAGCTCCGCGTCCGGCGCGGCCTGCCCCGGCGTCGGCGCGAAGCCCACGAGCGTGCCGTCGTAGTCCAGGAACAGCACCTTGCGCCCGGGGCCCTTGAGCTTCTCCAGCGCCTGCATCCCGTCGGGCAGCGGCGGGCGCTCCTCCACGGACTTCAACCCCTGGAGGCGGCCCAGGAAGCTGTCCACCCACCAGTGCACGTCGCGCGCCTTCACGCCCGCGCGCAGGCAGCGCATGCGCTGCTGGCGTTCGGCCCTGGGCATCTCCAGCGCCTCTTCGATGGCGTCCGCCATGCCCTCCACGTCGTAGGGGTTGATGAGCAGCGCGTCGCGCATCTCCGACGCCGCGCCCGCGAACTCGCTCAGCACCAGCACGCCGTCCTCGTCCGGGCGGGCCGCGCAGAACTCCTTGGCGACCAGGTTCATGCCGTCGCGCACGGGCGTCACCAGCATCACGTCCGCGCCCCGGTAGAGGCTGACGAGCTGCTTTTCGTTGAGCGACCGGTAGAGGTAGTGCACCGGCGTGCTGTGCACGGTGCCGTACTGGCCGTTGATGCGGCCCACCAGCTCATCCACCGTCTCCCGGTATTCGGCGTACGCCTGCACCTGCGTGCGGCTGGGGACGGCGACCTGGATGAAGCGCAGCCGTCCGCGCAGGGCCGGCGAGCGCTCCAGCACGCGCTGCACCGCGAGCAGGCGCCGGGGAATGCCCTTGGTGTAGTCCAGCCGGTCGATGCCCAAGAGCAGCCGCTCGTCGTGGGCGCGCTCGTGCAGGACCTTCACCTCGTCCAGCACCGCGGGATCCTGCGCCAGCGTTTCGAACGAGGTGGCATCGATGCCCATGGGGAACGCGCCCACGCGCACCTCGCGCCCCTGGAAGAGGATGCGGTCGATGTCCGTGTCCAGCCCCAGTTGCCGGAGCAGCATGCCGGAGAAGTGCCGCACGTAGCTCACCGCGTGGAAGCCGATGAGGTCCGCGCCCAGCAGGCCCTTCAACAGCTCCGTGCGCCGGGGCAGCGTGCTGAAGATCTCCGACGACGGAAACGGGATGTGGTGGAAGTAGCCGATGCGCGCGTGCGGCAGGCGCTCGCGCAGCATGCCCGGCACCAGCATCAACTGGTAGTCGTGCACCCAGATGGTGTCGCCCGGCTGGTAGTGCTTCGCGGCCAGGTCGGCGAAGCGCTCGTTCGCCTTGCGGTACGCATCCCAGTCCCGGTCCTGCCGGGGGATGCGGTCCAGCATGTAGTGGCACAGCGGCCAGAGGACGCGGTTGGAATAGCCCTCGTAGAAACGGCTGACCTCGCTGGCGGACAGGTACAGCGGCACGCAGTTGAGCTCCGCCAACTGCGCCTCCACCTTCGTGCGCTGGGCGTCCGTCAGCCGGGAGACATCTCCGGGCCAGCCAATCCAGGGGCCTCCGGAGCGCTCGTGCGGACGGCTCAGGCCGGTGGCGAGCCCCCCGGGGCTGCGCCCCACGGAGACGCTGTCCTTCTCCACCTTGACGGTGACGGGGAGACGGTTCGAGACGAGCAGGAGTCGGGCCATGGCCCTTATGCTCTATTCACCCACGTCTGGAATGGCTACCGCCCGGGGTGCCTGGCTGACGGTTGCCGGACCCTGGCTGCCCCGCCCCCAGCCCAACCTGTTCAGCAGCGCGGGTTCCCGGCCGGCCTTCCACACGAACGCGTCGAGCACATAGTGCGTGGCCTGGGGCAGCGCCAGCAGCGGCACCACCAGCGCCATCAGGTCCGACTCCAGCGCCAGGTTGTTGTCGCCGAAGAGCACCGGGCGGTCGTGCCACACCAGCACGTCCCAGAGCCCCTCCTCCAGCAGCGCCAGCACGCCCAGGAACAGCAGGAAGCCGGGCAGCCCCGCGCGCAACAGGACGCCCATCCCGCCGAAGCCCCCTTCCGCGTGACGGCCGCGCGCATAGCGGTACAGCAGCGCGAAGTACGGCACGCCGTGCAGCACCACGTTCATCACCGTGAAGGCGAAGTCGTCCTGCGCCAGCACGATGCCGCCGAACCACACGGCCCACGTCGCCACCACCAGCAACACCTTGCCCGCCTGCACCCCTTCGCCCCGCGCGACGCGCAGGCCCTGGTCCACGGCCCACGTGCCCAGCACCGCCGCGTGCGCGCCCAGCGCCACCGTGCCCGCCCACGTCGGCAGGCCCGCGAGGAAGTCGTTCTCCACGAACCACCAGAAGGCCCGCGGCAGGTTCGCGTGCCACCAGATGACGGGGCCCAGCGTCGCGGCGTAGACGGCCGCCGCATCCAGGCGCCGCTCGAAGGTGGAGGCGCGCCCCTTGCGGTCGTAGAGCGCCACCCAGCCGTACTGCTGGCGGATGAAGTGGAACAGCGCCACGTAGGCGAACACGCGCCAGAACGCGCCCGGGGACGCGGTGTACGCGAGCACGCCCACCGCGTACGCGGCGAGCGGCACGCCCACGTAGAGCCCCGGACGGCGCCCCACCTCCTCGCCGTCCAGATAGGTGCGAAACAGCGTGGACCAGACGTGCGCCACGTCCACGCCCACCACGAACAACAGCCACGCCCACGCCGGCGTGTCCCCCACCGCGCCCAGCCACGGCGCGGCCAGCACGAACGCGATGGACGCGAGCGCACTGCCGGCGAACACGGAGAGGTCCACGGACGGGCCGAACAGCCAGGCCTGCGTGGGCGCGAGGAGACGGGGCATCGGGCCGGGAGGATAGCAACCTCCGCCCCCTGACGAAGACACGCCCGACGCGCGTTCGTTTCACCGGCGGGCCCAGGCCCGGCTGAATCACGGACGCGCGGGAGCCTTCCCGTCCGCGTCCCACCTGGACAGGGGCCTCACACCAGGCCCTGGCGCACCAGGGACTCCGCGCTGGCGATCAACGCCTCCGTCGCGGGGCGCGCCCGCCAGCCCAGCATCCGTTCGGCCTTCGCGGTGCTGAAGGTCCGCCGCAGGCCCAGGTTGGGCGTGAGCTGACGGAGCTCCGCGTCGAACAGCGCACCGATGCGCACCAGGAAGTCCGGCGCCGTCCGCGTCGACACCCTGGAGGCCCGCTCGCCCAGGTGTTCGCGCAGCACGCGGGCCATGTCCGTCAGCCACAGGAAGCCGCTGCTTCCCGCGAAGCGCTCGCCCCCGGCGCCGGGCGCGATCATCGCCTTCAGGTGGAGGTCCGCCAGGTCCCGGACGTCCACGACGGTGAAGCCCAGCCGGGGCAGGCGCGACAGCTCCCCCCGCAGCATCCGCGCCACCACCTCCAGCGAGCCGGAGACGTCCCGGCCCAGCATCGGTCCCTGGATGAAGGAAGGCAGCACGGTGGCCAGCGTCATGGCGCCAGCGTGGCCCTGTCGCATGAAGGCCCAGGCGTCCTGCTCCGCCAGGGTCTTCGCCTGCGTGTAGTGGGTCGCGTCCCGGGAGCCCAGGTCGGTCCAGACGGTCTCATCCGTCGCGGGCGCATCCTCCGCGGGGTTCGCCGGCGGCAACGCGGCCTGGAGCGAGGACGTCATCACCACCCGCTCCACGCCCGCCTTCGCGCCCGCCTTCAATACCCGCAGCGTGCCCTCGCGCGCCGGGCGGATGAGGTCCTGCGCCTTGTACTCACCCACGCCCATGGGGGAGGCGACGTGAAGGATGTACCGCGCGCCGTCCGCCGCCCGCTCCCAGCCCTCGTCCGCCAGCAGGTTCGCGGCGAAGAAGGAGAGCCGGTCCCCCGCGTCCACCTGCGTGGCGACATCAGCCCGGATCTCCGCCTCCCGCCCCAGGCTCCGCACCGTCGTCCGGACCCGGTAGCCCTGCTTCAACAGGGCGACGACCGTCCAACCCCCCAGGTACCCGGACCCTCCCGTCACCAGCACCACGTCGTTCTTCGGCGCCTCACCCATGACTTGACCCACCTCGTCCTACCCCTTGGAGAGCAGGTTTCAAAAGGAGAGTGGGTATATGTTGGGAACCGCTGCGCACTTCAAGAAGGCACCTGGATGAAACTCGGTAACCTCGACCTCCCCTCCGACGTCTGCCGCTCGGTCGGAAACGTCCTTGGCCGCGTCGGTGACAAGTGGTCGGTGCTGGTCATCGTCCTGCTGGCGGACGGCAGCCTGCGCTTCAGCGAGCTGCGCCGGACCATCGGCACGGTGTCCCAGAAGATGCTGACGGCCACGCTGCGCGGGCTGGAGCGCGACGGCTATCTCACGCGCACCGTGACGCCCACCATCCCTCCCCGGGTGGACTACGCGCTCACGGAGATGGGCCGCGACGTGCTGACGCCGCTCAACGCCCTGGCCCACTGGGCGCTCGCGCGCCGCGAACAGGTGGAGGCGGCGCGCAGGGCCTACGACGCGAAGGCCGCCGCGGCTTCGGCTCAGGACGACGCATTGGCGGAGGAAGAGCCCGCCTAGATTTCCCCGCGCATGCCGAACACCGACAACTTCGCCTGGAAGTGCAGGCGAGCAGCCTCCGGGTTCGCGGCGGGTGTCTCAAGAACAGGGGTGACACATCGCCCCTCATGCGGGTTTCCACGCGGGTCCGCACCCCACCCTGCGTTCTGTCTGATCAGAAAATGCGACCCTGAGCGTCCTGTGTGAACAGTTGCCGTGGAATCTTCCGCTGCACGGCATGGCCAGAGGGCAACGTGTCTAACGCGACTACCTTGTGCGTGAGACAAACTTGCAAGGATTTCCATGTTGGGCGTTATCATGGACAACGACACACAGGCAGTGCTGACCGTGGAGGGTGTCATGTCCGGAAAGACGATGATGGATGTCCTGGTGCACACCGCGGATCTGGAGTGGAAGCCGCTGGGTCCCGGAACCTCCTACCGCCTGCTGCGCGTGAGCGCGGAGACGGGCGTGTGGAGCGCCATCCTCAAGATGGAGAAGGGCGCGGTGTTCGCGCCGCACCGTCACCTGGGACCGGCCGAAATCTTCATCCTCTCCGGCTCGACGCAGGACCGCATGGGCATCACCCGTCCGGGCGACTACGAGTTCGAGCCGCTGGGCGCGGAGCACCCCGCCACCACCGCGCTGGAGGAGTCGCAGGTCCACTTCACCGCGCACGGCCCCATCGCCTTCTACAACGACAAGGGCGGCATCGGGATGCTGCTGGACTCCGAGTTCTTCCTGAACGAGCAGCAGCAGGAGCCGCAGTTCAGCGTCAAGAAGGCAGCCTGACGCACCCTGCCTGACACACGGTGTCTCTGTTTCAGTCCGGCCGGTGTCTGCCTTTGGACACCGGCCTGTCCCCGGGTCGCTCAGCTCGCTTCGAGCAGGCGCAGGAAGGCCCGGGCCGCGTCGGCGTCGCTGATGCGCCCGAGCCCCTCGCCCACCTGGAGCTCCGTGGACACGACGCCGGGCACGCGCGTCTGTCCGAAGCCCCCCGCCACCCAGACCTTGTCCTCGCGCGCGATGCGGTCGCGCTGGCGGCTGTACGCTCCGGGCGTGCCGCGCAGGAACACGTGGAACATGTTCGTCTGCACGGGCTGCGGCAGCACGGTGACGCGCGGGTCCGCCGCCAGCAGCGTGGTGACGGCCTTCGCGCGCTGCACGTAGCCGGGGATGGCGGCCAGCGCCGGGTCCAGGCGCATGGCGGCGGAGGCCACGTAGGGCGCCAGCTGGTACAGGTTGCCGCCGTGCCGGTGGCGCCACACGCGCGACTCGCGGATGAAGTCGCGGTTGCCCACCAGCATCGCGCCGCCAATGCCGCCCACCATCTTGTAGAAGGACACGTAGACGGAGTCGAAGCCCTTGCAGATGTCCGCGTAGGAGCGGCCGTAGAAGGGCTGGCTCTCCCACAGCCGCGCGCCGTCCATGTGCAGCTTCACCTTGCGCTCGCGGCAGGTGCGCTTGAGCGCGGCGAGCTGCTCCCACGTCGGAAGCTGTCCGCCCAGCCACCGCACCGGCAGCTCCAGGCTGACGGTGCCAATCGCCTCCTTCGCCTGGGCCACGTCCTCCGCCTGCAACGGCCGCGTCCACGGACCCAGGTACACGGCGCGCAGCTGGTGCAGCACCGCGTAGCTGTCGTCCTCGTGCATCACGTGGTGCGACGACGGGTGCACGCCCACGGTCCGCACGCCGCTTGAGTCCGCGTAGATGCGCAGCGCGATGAGCTGGCCCATGGTGCCGGTGGGCATGAAGCACGCGTCCTCGAAGCCGAGCAGGTCCGCGATGCGCTTCTCGAACGCCTGCACGAAGTCGCCGTTGCCGTACACGTCGCTGGAGAGCTTCTGGCGCTGCATCCATTCGCCGATGCGCACGTACTCCGCGCCGTCATCCGCCGTGGAGCCCGCCGTCAGCGACGCGGTGCAGCCGCGCCGAAGCTGTTCGAACTCCGCCTGCGAGGGCTGCGCGGGGACCGCCACCCCGCCAGCCGGAGCCCGGGCCGGGGCCGCGCTCCCCGCCGCGCGCACCGGGGCCACGCCGCCATCCGGGGCTGCGTCGCCCCGCGACGGGAACAGCGTGGAGCCCGCGAGCAGGCTGCTGAGTGCGAGGAACTCCGACCGGCTGAAGCGCTTGTCCTGCATGGGGTCCATCCCTCCCGAAACGGCGGTCACAACCAACTGGCGGTGCTCCGCCCCATTCCCGCCAGGGCCCGCTCCGCGGCGCGCACCCCGAACCAGTTGGCCTCCTCGAACAGGGCCATGCCTCCCAGGTCCGTGTGCGCGAAGTGCAGGTGCCGGCCCAGGCTCTCCCCGGCGGCCTCGCGCGCCTTGCCCCAGAGGAAGCCCGGCGCGGGGCGGATCATCGCGTGCCCCCAGCGCTGCACCTCCAGCCGCTGCGTGAGCGCGCCCACGCCCGGATGCGCTGGCAGCAGGTCCGCCATCACCAGCGCCTCCCAGTCCGCGTACGTGGCGGAGAGGGCCTTGTCGCGCTCCGCCTTCACGTCCGCGCCGGCCATGGGCAGGTACCACGTGAGCACCGTGGGCCCGCGCTCGTCCTGGCGCAGCGACTGGTGCGTGGCCACCACGTAGCCCAGGCTCTGGCTCTCATAGAGGACGTTGTCCCAGGCCAGCGGGAAGCCGCGCGACGCGGGCGGCCCCGACAGCGTCAGGTTCGCCACCACCCACGGGCTGTACACGAAGGCGTCCATCCACGCGGGCCGGGCCTCGCGCCACGGCGCCACCACGTGCGCGGCGACGAAGCGGGGACACGCCAGCACCACCTGCCGGGCCTGGAAGGCGCGGGGCGCTCCGGTGCGCGCATCCAGCGCATGCACGCGGCAGCCCCCCTCCCCCGGCTCCACCGTGTGCACCAGCACGTTCGGCTCCACCTGGCGCGGCCCCAGCGACGACGACAACTGCCGCACCAGCCGGCCATTGCCCTCCGGCCAGGACAGGAAGCCGTCGCTGCGCTCGCCCTGGCCGTTCTGCCGCGCGGCGAAGTACCAGATGCCCGCCCAGGCGGAGACGTGCTCGGAGGTGGTGCCGTAGTCGTCGCGGCACGCGTAGTCCACGAACCACTTGAGCCGGGGCGAATGGAAGCCCTCCGTCTCCAGCCACCGCGCCATGCTCAGCGCATCCAGCGCCGTCCACTCCGCGTCGTCGCTGGAGAGCGCCACGGGCACCGCGAAGGCCTTGCGCCCCTTCGCATCGCGCGCGGCGGCGAAGGCGTTCATCCGCGCATCGAAGCGCTCCAGCTCCTCCAGGTCCTTCCCGCTCGCGCCCGCGCGCAGGTACAGCCCCTCGTACCAGTGGCCCCGGTAGAAGAGCCGCTCGTCGGGCTCCTGGATGAGCAGCTCCTCCGCGAACGACGGATGGCCCTCCGCGTCCACGCCGGTGACGGCGTCCATCTCTCGCAGCAGCCGCATCACCGGCCCCCGGTCCTCCAGGGGCGACGGCAGGTAGTGCGCGCCCCACGGGTACGCGGACACGGCGTTCCTTCCCGAGCGCGACGTGCCGCCAGCCTCCGCCTCCAGCTCCACGACGCGCACGTCCTTCACGCCCGCGCCGGCCAGACGCCACGCGGCGGACAGCCCCGCCGCGCCCGCGCCGACAATCAGCACGTCCACCGACTCGAAGGCCTCCGCGCGGGGCAGCGGACCGCCGCGCAGCTTGTGGCCGGTGTCCACCGCGCGGTCCACGATGGCGCCCGGCACCGGCGGGCGCGGCGCCTGCTGGCGCTGACACGCGCTCGCCACGGAGGCCCCCAGGAACGCGGCCACCAGCTCCCGCCGCGTCAGTTCCACCGACGCCATTCCTCTTCGTAGTAGTGCACCAGCACCTGGTTGTTCAGCCGGTTCACCTCCGCCGGCAGGGGCGCCATGTCCGGAGGAAAGCGCGACATGCCCTCCAGCGTGTCTTCATCCAGGAACGACAGCCCCTCCGGCAGCGGGCGGTGCCGGCCGGGCGGCTCCAGCGCCACCATCACGTAGCCCCACTCCCCGAAGGACGGCACCAGCGAGTGGTACGGCTGCGTCCAGAAGCCCGCGGCCTTCAGCGTCGTCTCCACGCACCAGAACGAGCGCCGCGCGAACAGGGGGCTGGTGCTCTGGATGACCGCCACCCCGCCCGGCGACAGGCGCTTCTTCAGGATTTTGTAGAAGCCCGTCGTGTACAGCTTCCCCAGCGCGAAGTTGTTGGGGTCCGGGAAGTCCACCACCACCACGTCGTAGGTGCCGGTGCCCTCGGTGAGGAACTGCATCGCGTCCGTGTTGATGACGCGCATCTTCGGGTGCGTGAGCGAATGCCCGTTGAGCTCCGCCAGTTCCTTGTAGCCCGTGGCGAGCTGCGTGATGGCGGGGTCCAGGTCCACCAGCGTGACGGACTTCACCTCCGGGTAGCGCAGCACCTCGCGCGCCGCGAGCCCGTCCCCGCCGCCCAGAATCAGCACGTGTTCCAGCTTCCGGGCCCGTCCCATGGCCGGGTGCACCAGGGGCTCGTGGTAGCGGTACTCGTCGATGCTGGCGAACTGGAGGTTGCCGTTGAGGAACAGCGAGAAGCCCCGCTTGCCGCGCGTGACGATGATGCGCTGATACGGGGAGCTGGTCGCGTGCACCACGTCGTCCGCGTAGAGCTGGTCCTCGTAGAAGGTGGTGAGCCGGTCCCCCATCGCGAAGCACACGAGCAGCCCCATGCACAGGAGCACCGCCTTGATGCGCAGGCGCACGGGGTTGGCCAGCACCGGAGCGAGCAGCCACGTGCTCCACAGGCCCACGGCCGCGTTCAACAGGCCGAAGAGCAGCGACGTGCGCACCAGCCCCAGCTTGGGCACGAGCAGCAGCGGGAAGGCCACGCTGGCGGCCAGCGCGCCCAGGTAGTCGAACGTCAGCACCTGGCTGACCAGGTCCTTGAACTTGAGCTGGTCCTGCAGGATGCGCAGGAGCAGCGGAATCTCCAGCCCCACCAGCGTGCCTATGGCCAGCACGCTGCCGTAGAGGATGACGGGGAAGATGCTGGTGAGCGTGAAGGAGAGGAACAGCATCGGCGCGCACAGGCCGCCGACGAGCGCCACGGCCAGCTCGATTTCGACGAAGCGTTGGGCCACCCCGCGCTCCACGAAGCGCGACAGGTAGCTGCCGATGCCCATGGCGAACAGGTAGCCGCCGATGACGGTGGAGAACTGGGTGATGCTGTCCCCCAGCAGGTAGCTGGCGAGCGTCCCGACGATGAGCTCGTAGATGAGCCCACACGTCGCGATGACGAGGACGGTGAGAAACAGCAGCGTCTTGTTCAAAGCGTCACGTCGTTCAGCCGCCGATGGCCGCCGCGATGATGATGGCCAGGCCCAGGATGAAGGAGCCGATGACGATGCCCAGCGCCGTGTTCTGGTCGACCTCGATCTCCTTGTGCACGTCGTACGGGAGGATGAGGCGGATGACGTAGAAGCCGGCCACGAACACCACCAGACCGATGAGCGAATAGATGACGCTCGCCAGCACTCCCTGCAGGGTGACCACCACTCCGAGCAGCAGCATCACTTGCCTCCCATGAATCCACCGGTCCACAGCAGCACGCCGCCGGGGCCGCGCCGCACATCGCCTGTCACCTTCCCGCGCTCCTCGTTGCTGAAAGGAGCCCAGCCCGTATAGGTCGCCCACGCATAGGCCAGCAGCACGAACCCACCCAGGAACCTCATCGTCCACCTCCACCGTGCTCCCCTTGAAGGGAGCCCTACTGCAGGTTGCTTTCCTTCCAGCGCTCGGTCTCGAAGCCGTGGGCGCTGATGAACGACAGCCCCGGCCCCAAGAGCAGCAGCACCAGCGCGATGCCGAACCAGCTCTCGTTCGGCGTGTCGTGCGTCAGCTGCACCCGGTAGCCCACGCCTTGCAGGTTCGACTTGAACTTCATCGCCGGGTCGAACGACGTGGTGGTGCGCAGCACGTACGTCCCCTTGGGCACCGTGGACAGGAACACGCTGCCGTGGTTGCCGCCCTCGCTCCAGGAGCCGTCGCTGTCGCGCCCGTGGTAGTAGCTGATCTCCTCGTAGAAGCTCACCACTTCCTGCGTGTCCTGGTTCACCAGGTCGCCCTGAACGCCCACCCACGAGTTGTCGAGCGTGGTGGACATGGCCACCTCCGCCCGGATGTTGCCATCGCGGGTGAGCTCGAACGGTTCGCTGAAGTGCATGGCGCCAGGCGTGCCCGACACCGCATCCGGGGCCACCCGCACCTGGAGGTCCAGCACCTGCGCGTTCAGCGCCCGCGCGTGGAGCAAGGCCGACAGCGCGAACAGGCCCAGCAGCCAGACGCCCGTCCACTTCAACGTCCTCCACAGCGCCTGGCGGCGCGTGTTGGGCTGGCTGGGCGCGATGCCCCGGGGACGGGGCAGCGGATCCTTCAACTTGAACGCGTCCCGCACCTGCTCCGGCGTCAGGTACTCGCCGTGGGTGTAG
The DNA here is from genome assembly GCF_003612065.1 of Corallococcus sp. CA047B. Lineage (NCBI taxonomy): Bacteria > Pseudomonadati > Myxococcota > Myxococcia > Myxococcales > Myxococcaceae > Corallococcus > Corallococcus sp. CA047B. The sequence continues at coordinate 9,220 of NZ_RAWD01000130.1, read as the reverse complement.
GAGACCTCGTTGTCGGTGGCGTCCTCGTTCACGGAGTATGGCGGCGCGACGTACTCGGTCGCCTGGGCCGTCTCGCCCCGGGTCACCTTCCAGTAGAACTCGCCCACCACCGCGTCGGTGACGGCCTGGACGGACTGGAAGGCCTTGTAGCGCCGGCCTTCGTAGTGCGCGGAGACATGCGGGACGACCTCCGCGTCACCGGCCGCCAGCGGCTTGAGGAACACCCAGTGGCCGTTGGACTCCATCAGCCACGTGAAGCCGCGCGCCGGGTGGTAGAGCAGGTACTCCAGCCACGGGTAGCGCGTGCCCTCCACCGTGCACGAGCGCTCCTGGTAGCCGATGCAGATCCACTCCGCCCCGTCGAGCGTGCCCTTCGCGCCCAGGGGGATGTCCGCGGGAAGCTCCGGCTTCTGGAGCAGCTTGAGGAACGACAGCTTGCCCTGGCTCGCGTCCATCAGCGCGCCGCAGTACGGGCACGCCACGCGCAGCGTCTGGTCCGGCGCGCGCAGCTCCAGCGGACCGTTGCAGTTGGTGCAGCGCGCCTGCTGCAGCTGCGCCTTGCGCACGCGCGGTCGCAGGTCCCCGGCCGGGATGCCCAGCTGCGACAGCTCCAGCTTCTGGCCCAGGAACACCTCCGGGTCGCGGTCGCGCGAGCCGAAGTCCAGCGACACGAACAGGCCCCGGGGGCCCGTGGCGTCCACGTACCAGGAGTCCTGGGAGGGATCGACGTCGCTGGGGAGCTGGCCCTCCGCGGCGGTGACGTGCCCGTGGCCCCGCTCCTCCACCACCAGGGGACGGTTGCGCAGCCGCAGGCGCTCGCCCGGGTGGAGGGAGTCCAGTTGCAGGCCCTCCTCCACGCCGCCATCGAAGAGCAGGTGGAAGGCGCCCTCGGACTCGCTGAGCCAGCCCGTGCGGCCGTCGGACATCTCCACGTACCACTCGTCCCAGGGGCCGGCGCCGTGGTCCTTCTGGAGGTGGCCCACGAGCTGGTACGAGGTGCCGTTGATGCGCCCCTCCAGGCCCAGGCGCAGCGGGGAGTCGGTCTCCACGACGCGGGCCACCTGGCCGTGCGCCTCCAGCTCCGCGCCAGCGCGCGCCACCACGGTCTGACAGTGGCCGCACACCACCACCTGCGCCGACCCGGCGGTGAACTCCACGCTCGCCCCACACGACGGACACGCCCCCTGCGTCACGCCTCCACCCCTCTCGACAACTCACGCACGCGGCACGACGTGGCCCCCAGGTGGCGGGCCACCAGCGCGTCGAAGTCCGGACGCGCGCGGGTGCGGCAGCAATAGACGTTGAGCGCGGCGAAGCCGTGCTCCGGAAAGGTATGGACGGTCAGGTGGCTTTCGGCCAGCAGCGCCAGGCCGGTGATGCCCCCGGGCTCCGGGAAGACGTGCCACTGGGGCTGGCCCACGACCTTCAGGTCCAGGACGACGACAAGCTCCTCGAAGAGGGCCGCCAACGCGGGCGCGTCCTTGAGCCGCTCCGGCGCGCAGCCGCTCGCGTCAACCAGCCATTCCTGTCCGGTTGTCACAGGGGAAACCTCCGGGGATGGACGCACTCTTTAGCACGCCGTGGCCATGTCGAAAGCCGCTAGGATGCGCCCGCCATGCGCACCCCATTCCTGACCGTTGGTTTCCTCTGCCTCGCCCTGACCGCGTGCTCCAAGGACAAGGAGTCCGAAGGCGGCAAGGCATCCCCGACCCCCTCCAACTCCGCGGCGGCCACCCGCACGGTGAGCCTGCAGACGGACGCGGCCTCCGCGAAGGGCTTCCAGAAGAAGGCGCTGGAGGGCCAGGACCTCTGGGCCACCCTGGAGACGAACCAGGGCACCATCGTCCTGAAGCTCTTCTCCAAGGACGCGCCCAAGACGGTGTCCAACTTCGTGGGGCTCGCGACCGGCGAGCAGCCGTGGATCAGCCCCAAGACGCGCGAGCGCGTGGAGGGCAAGCCGCTGTACGACGGCGCCATCTTCCACCGCGTCATCCCGGGCTTCATGATCCAGGGCGGCGACCCCACGGGCACCGGCCGGGGCGACCCGGGCTACCGCTTCGACGACGAGTTCAAGAGCATGCGCGGCTTCGACAAGCCGGGCATCCTGGCCATGGCCAACGCGGGCCCGGGCACCAACGGCAGCCAGTTCTTCATCACCACCAGCACGCCGTCGAACCTGAACGGCCGGCACACCATCTTCGGTGAGGTGGTGAAGGGCTACGAGGTGGTGGAGAAGATTGGCAACGTGCCGCGCAACCGCCAGGACCGGCCCGACGCGGACGTGGTCATCCAGCACATCACCATCAGCGACGCGCAGCCGTGAGCGTCCGTCCGCGCGCGGTGCGCACGAAGCTGGGCGAGCTGAACTGCGTCGTGGTGGACGCGCTCCCGGAGGGCGCGAAGCCGGACCTGGTCGTTGTGCTCAGCCACGGCTTCGGCGCCTCCGGCACGGACCTGGTGAGCCTGGCGCCGGAGCTGGTGACCGCCGCGCCCAGGCTGGCGGAGGCCGCGCGCTTCGTGTTCCCGGAGGCGCCGCTGTCGCTGGAGAACCTGGGCATGCCGCAGGGGAGAGCGTGGTTCGCGCTGCCGGAGTCGGTGTTGATGGGGCAGCAGCGGGACTGGGAGCAGTTCGCCCGCGAGGTGCCCCCGGGGATGCCCGCCGCGCGCCGTGCGCTGATGAGCACGGTGGCGGCGCTCCAGCAGCCCTTTGGCCGCATCGTGCTGGGCGGCTTCAGCCAGGGCGCGATGGTGTCCACGGACGTGGCGCTGCGGCTGGAGGAGTCCCCCGCCGGCCTGTGCCTGCTGTCCGGCGCGGTGGTCGCGCAAGAGGAGTGGAAGCCCAAGGCCCGCGCGCGGTCGGCCCTGCCGGTGTTCCAGGGGCATGGCCGGCAGGATGCGGTACTGCCCTTCCAGGAAGGCGAGCGCCTGCGCGACCTGCTGACCCAGGCGGGGATGCCGGTGGAGTTCCTACCTTTCGACGGCGGGCACACGCTCACCACCGAGGAGCTGGAGCAGCTGGCCGCGTTCCTCGTGAAGCGGCTGGACGGACGCTGACCCGCTGGACGGAGGACGCGTGTATCAGGCGAAGGAGCTGACGGTGTCCACGCGGGGCCGGGGCCTCGTGGACATCACCGACGAGGTGCAGCGGGCGGTGAAGGGCACGGGCGTCCGCGACGGCCTGTGCACGCTGTTCCTTCACCACACGAGCGCGTCGCTCATCATCAGCGAGAACGCGGACCCCGTCGTCCAGCGCGACCTGGAGGCGTTCTTCTCCCGGCTGGTGAAGGACGGCGACCCGTTGTTCCAGCACGACGCGGAAGGGCCGGACGACATGCCCGCGCACGTGCGCTCGGTGCTGACGCAGGTGACCTTGAGCATCCCGGTGAAGGACGGCGAGGCAAACCTGGGCACGTGGCAGGCCGTCTACGTCTGGGAGCACCGCACGTCGCCGCACCACCGCCGCGTCACCGTGTCCGTGCTGGGCGGTTGAGCCGCGGGCTCACAGGTCGCTGACGGTGGCGACCACGGGCGCGCCGCCTCGGCGCTTCTTCGGCTGGACGCGGGCCTGTCCCCGGATGCGCACCCAGGTGCCCGGGTCGTCCGGCATCGCGTGGGCCATGGACCAACCGGTGGGCACGTCGGGGGTGGTCCACCCGTAGAGGACGCGCGCGTCCTTCGGGGCCAGGTTGATGCAGCCGTGGCTCACCGGCTCACCGAAACGGTCGTGCCAGTAGGCGGTGTGCAGCGCGAAGTCGCCTTCGAAGAACATGGTCCACGGCACGGTGGCGACGCGATAGCTGGCGTTGCCCATGCTGCCCGTCATGTCGGCTTCGGCGAACTTCACCCAGATGCGGAACAGGCCCTCGGGGGTGTCGGTGCCGGGGCTGCCGGAGGAGATGAGCGTGGCGTAGACGGGACGGTCGCCCTCGTAGGCGATGAGCACCTGGGACTCCAGGTCCACGTCCAGCCACCGCGCGCCGGGCTCCACGATGGACGGGGACGCCAGCGACCACGCGACGTGCAGATCATCGCGAGCCACCCAGTGGTCCTCCGCGATGCGCACCCACTGGCCATCCGGGGACAGTTCGCGCACGGACACGAGCGTGCGGGGAGGGAGCACCGTCTCACGGTCGGCGTGGGAGTCCGGGGCCACGCGCACCACCACGTCCGAGCGGGGAGCGCCGCGGGACTGGGCCCAAGCGAAGGGCATGGGCAGCGACGCGAGCGCTTCCGCGTCCAGGCCGCTGAAGTCGGAGGGACGGTGTTCGCGCAGCACGCGCGCTTCGAAGTACTGGCCGTCCGACGTGCGCCAGAAGGTGCGCCGGCCCACCTTGACCTGTCCCTGGAGCTTCACGGTCACGGAGCCCTTGAGCAGCACGCCCTGCTTGCGCCTGCGGGCGAGCGCGAGGCTGGGATAGGCGCGCACGCGGCGGCCCACGACGCGAGCGTAGATGCCGGGCGTGAGCGCGCCCTCTTCCACGCGCGGCAGCGTGCGCACGCGGGGCTCGCGGAAGTTCTGTTCCAGGTAGCGCTCGCACACCCAGCCTCGGGGCTGAAGGTGCACCCACGTCTCGCAGTCGGGCCCGCGCATCGCGCCCTCCTGCCAGGTCACGCGCATGTCCTGGGCGACGGTGCCCAGGGGCGGAGAGTCCTGCCGGGGCTCCGAGCGCACCGCGATGGAACGGCGCACGCGCAGCGAGCCCGCATCCGGCGCGTAGGGAATGGCGTAGGGCTCCATGCCCGCGTCGAGGACCGCGAGGGGTTCGTCCGGAACGGGGGCATCGTCGGAGTCCGGATCCAGGGCAGGCGGCGTTCCGTTCGTCCCTGAGCCTACGTCCGCGACGGGTGTGCTCCCCGGCAAGGGTTCCACGGCGACGGGGGGAACAGGCTCCTGGGCGAAGTCATCGGCATCGAGCAACGGTTCGCCATCGGGTCCCAGTTCCAGCACGGGGACCTCGGACTCGGTGATGAGCTGCGTTTCCTCCTCGCCCGGCAAGGCCTCGGAGTTCGAACCACGGGACGGGGTCTGCGAGAGCGAAGGCTCCAGCGACAGCGCGCCACTCGCGCCACCGTCCTCCGAAAGCTCCGAGGGTTCGATCAGCGCCGAGGCCGTGGCATGCGCCACGCCGCCATCCTCGGACGGCTCCGGCGTGGTGGCCTGCCACGCGGAGCGCAGCGCCTCAGCGGACTGCGCCGGTCGAGGTTCGGCATCGGGCGACGAGGCCACGGACGCCAGCTCCGTCACGGCACGCGCACTGCCCGCATCCGCTGGAGAGAGAGAAGCGGGCGGCTCCACCGGAGCGCACGCGAAGAGAATCAGGGGGAGTCCGAGGGGGAACCAGCGGCGCATACAGGCCGCTACGGTACGGGTCCCCGCCGACATCCTCAACGTCGGCCCAGGTGCGATCTCCTGCGCGCGAAACCGCGTGGGTGGGCAGGGCGTGCGCTCGCAGCGGCCATTGCCACGACCGGTGGAAAGCGCGCCCCGCCGTCCTCGGACGACGCGTGGATCAGCTCCGTCCCTCGGCGGGAGGAATGCCCTCCGGCGCTTCGGGCGTCTCCAGCAACTTGTAGAGCGTCTTGCGGTCCACGGCCAACAGCCGCGCCGCCTCGCTCTTGTTGCCACCCACGTGCTGGAGCACGTGCGCCGCGTACCGCCGCGACAGCTCCGCGAGGCTCGGCAAGTCGCCCGCGAGGCCGGTGAGCCGCTTGGGCGCGTCACCGATGGGCTCCGGGAAGTCCGGCGGCCCCAGCACGCCCGTGACATTCAGCGCGAGCGCCCGCGCCATCACGTTCTCCAACTGCCGCACATTGCCCGGCCAGTCGTACACCGTGAGCCGCGCCATCGCGTCCGCCGTCACCACCGGCCGCACCCCTCCCCGCGCGTGCAGCGCCGCGAAGTGCTCCACCAGCGCCGGGATGTCCTCGCGCCGCTCGCGCAGCGGCGGCAGGTGCAGGTGCACCACGTCCAGCCGGTACAGGAGGTCCTCGCGGAACAACCCATCCGTCACCCGGACCTTCAAATCCTTGTTCGTCGCCGCCAGCACCCGCACGTCCACCTTCACCGGGACGCTCTCGCCCACGCGACGGATCTCCCCCTCCTGGAGCACGCGCAAGAGCTGCGACTGGACCTTCATCCCCACGTCGCCAATCTCATCCAGGAAGAGCGTGCCGCCGTTGGCCTCCTCGAACAGGCCGCGCCGCGCGCCCGACGCGCCCGTGAAGCTGCCCTTCGCATGGCCGAACAGCTCGCTCTCCATCAGCGATTCGGTGATGGCGCCACAGTCGATGGGGATGAACGGCCCGCTGGAGCGCGCCGAGCGCTTGTGCAGCGCCCGCGCCACCATCTCCTTGCCCGTGCCCGTCTCACCGGTAATCAGCACCGGCACGTTGCTGGTCGCAGCTCTCGCCACCTGCTTGTAGACCTCCAGCAACGCCTGGCTGCGGCCCACCAGCGACGTGCGCTCCACCTGCTTGCGCAGCGTGCGGTTCTCCTCCACCAGCCGCTTCTGCTCCAACGCCCGCTTCGCCACCCGCATGATGGCGTCCACGTCGAAGGGCTTGGACAGGTAGTCGAAGGCGCCCTGCTGGATGCTGTCCAGCGCGCCCTCGATGTTGCCGAACGCCGTCACCACGATGACCGGCGTGTCCGGCAGGTTCGAGCGCACCGTCTGGAGCACCTTGAGCCCGTCGCCGGGGTCCGGCATCGCCATGTCCGTGAGGACCAGGTCGAAGGCCTGCTCGCCCATCCGCTCCGCCGCGCCCTTCGGGTCCGCCGCCTGCACCACCGGGCCCAGCACGCCCAGCAGGCGCTGCAACAGGTCCCGCGCATGCGGGTCATCATCCACGACGAGGATTCGGGCTGAGCTCATGAGGCCTTGCGGATGGAGGTGGGGTCCCGTTGGGCGCCGGACTCCACCACAAGCGGCGCCGCCGTGCGCGCTGCTCGTGCGAACCGGACGTGGATCCGCGTGCCCTTGCCTTCTTCTGAATGCACCGTGAGCGTGCCTCCGTGCGCCTCCACCACGCGCCGGGTGGTGGCCAGTCCCAGGCCATGCCCCGGAATGCCGCGCACCTCCGCGGCCCGGAAGAACGGCTGGAACAGCGACGCTTGCGTCGCCGCGCTCATCCCCAGCCCGTTGTCCGTCACCTCCACCACCGCGTCCGTCCCTTCCGTCGCCACCCGCACCTTCACGCGCGGATCCGGCCGCCCCGCCGTGTACTTCACCGCGTTGGACAAGAGGTTGCGCGCCACCACCTGGAGCAGCTGCGCGGGACAGTCCACCAGCACGCCCGGCTCCAGCTCGCGCTCCAACGCCACGCCCAGCGCCGACGCCGTCTGGCTCACCTCCAACAGCAGCGTGCTCACCGCCGTGTCCAGTTCGCCCTTCGTGCCATCGCCCCGGTTGCCCGCGCGGCAGAAGCGCAGCAGCGCTTCAATCAATTCGCCCATGCGCACCGCGCTGGATTCGCACTGGGAGATCATCTCCAGCGCGCCCGGGTCCTTCACCGCGCCCGAGCGCCGGATGAGCGTCAGGTAGCCCTTGAGCGGGGACAGCGGCCCCATCAGGTCATGCGCCACGCGGCTGGTGAAGGCATCCAGCTCCTGGTTGTGCCGCCCCAGCTCCTCGAACTGCCCCTGGATGGTCGCGTCCTGGCGCTTGAGCAGTCGGATGATGTGCCAGCCCACCAGCGTCGACAGGAGGATGGCCAGCAGCGTGGTGCCCGCGCCCAGCGCCGTGTTGCGCACCCGGAGCGTCCCCAACCGGCCCACGAGCACGCGCGCATCGTCCGCGTTCTCCGTGGCGAGCTGCCCCGCGAGCGTGTCCACCTCCGCCGCCAGCGGACGGATGCTCTCCACCAGGTGGCGCCGGGCGCGCTCCGCCTCGCGCTGCCGGGAGAACACCGCCGCCGCGCGCACCTGATCCGCCAGGCCCTGGCACGCGCCGTTGAAGCGCAGCCAGACCTCCTTCTCCCCGGGCGGCAGGTGGCGCATGTACGCCTCGGAGGCCCGGCGGATGCTGCCCAGGATGTCCTCCATCACCGCGTCGGCTTCCTTGCGCTCGGCGTCGCCCGTGGAGCGCACGTGCGCCTCGATGGCGGACTCCAGCGACATCACGTCCACGCGGATGCGCCCGATGAGGCTCGCGCGCTCCAGCGCCTCCAGCACCAGCGCGTCCACCTGATGGCCGGTGCGCACCTCCGTCCAGAGCATGAAGCCCGTGACGGCCGACAACAGCATCACCACGAAGAAGAAACCCGCGCGGTAGCCACGGATGGGGGTCCGCGAGTTCATCGCCACGCCCACGCTCCTTGAAGACTCTGATGAAGAAGGCGCCCCGGACAACGACGGGGCTGCTCCGGAAACGTCACGGCACCGGCCGGGTGGCCTCGGTGGCCGTCTCGCCCGGCAGGGGCGGCTGGGTGCGGCGCCGCGCGCGCTCCAGCGCGGATTCGTACCACACGTCCGACAACTCCTCGTGCAGCGCCGCCAGCTCGCGCTGCCGCGCCAGCAACTGCGCGTTGTGCTCTTCCAGCGCGTGGCGCTCCGTCTCCAGCCGCGCCAGCTCATCCACCGCCGTCGAACGGCCCTGCTCGGCCTCCGCTCGCGCCTGCTCCGCCTCCGCCCGCTCCTGCGCCAGCTCCTCCAACGCGGACTCCAGCGCCGCCAGCTTCGTCGCCAGCACCTCGGTGCGCTCGCGCTCGGACTGGTACTCGCGCTGCCAGCGCTCCGTCTCCAGCACCTGGGCCTGCAGGCGCTCGGGCGGGATGGTCGCGGCGCATCCCAGGCCCAGCCACGCCGTGCTCCATGCGACCAGCAGGTACCGCATACGCCATCTCTCCCGACCCCTGGCCGCGCGACATGCGTGACGAGGACCGCCGGGCAACATGCTCATACAGGGTCCCGGCGCCTGACGCTCGGGAAGGCAGAGCGCGTCACAGCTTGCAGAAGAGCGTTGGTGCCGTCAAAGCACCGGCAGCCTGCCTGGGGAGCTTGCACCCATTGTTGCAATCGCAACTGAGGAGATTCTCCCCATGGCGGATCCGCTCCCACCCCGGGAAACCCGCGAAGTTGCTCAAAACAGGGACTGGCACGGCGGGTGCTCTTGGGTCAGCGCACAACAACCGATGCAATCCCGCGTCGGCGTGTCGTTCCCCGGAGCCATCCATGAAGACCGTCATCGTCGCCGCCCTGTTCGCCGCCTCCACCGCGTTCGCC
>NZ_RAWD01000012.1:0-66460 GCF_003612065.1 Corallococcus sp. CA047B | reverse complement strand
GCCCGCACCCCGCCGGCCTCCGCTTGCGCGCGGGGCGCCGCCTGCGAGTCGTCCAGCGCCAGCAGCAGCAGGCTGCCCACCAGGAACAGGGCGCCCGCGAGGAAGAACGTTCCGCTCACCGACAGCGCGCGGATGACCGCGGAGGAGGCGAACAGCGCCGCCACGAACACCAGGTTCGAGGTGGCATCCAGCATGGCGAAGATGGTGGCGCGCTGCTTCGTGGGAGCGAAGTCCGCCACCATCGCGTTGGACACGGGCGCCGCGCTGCGCGACAGGAGCATCTTTAAAATCATCACCGCGGCGAGCGGCTTCGGATCATCCACGAGGGCCACCGCGGGCACCATCAGCGACGTGATGAGCGAAAGGCCCACCACGAATGGCTTTCTGCCATGACGGTCTGACAAGGCTCCCAACACCGGCTGCACGAAGATGGGCAGCAACGAGCCCACCGTGTAGAGCAGTCCAATCTCCTGGAAGCCCAGCCCGCGCGAGCGCAGATACAAAGGCATCACCGGATTGAGCAGGCCCGCGGCCACCATCCCCACCAGCCCCGAGCCGAGCATCACCCGCAGGTTGCCCAGCCCCTTCGTCAACCCATACATCTCCCGGACGGCACGCACGCCCTGGCGGATCATGCGGCCCCCGGCTTCGTCACGGCCGCCGCGCCCGCGCGCGGCTCCAACCCCAGCACCTCCGACACCGCCCGAGTGAGCGTGGGGACCGGCCGCACGTCCAGCGCCGTCAGGCCCTTCGCGTCGAAACCGCTGCCCTCCGGCACGTACACGGCCACCCTCCCCGCCTGGGGAAACACCTGCCGCACATAGGTCTGGGCCACGCCCAGCTTTCCCTGGAGGAACTCGCGCGGCGCGGGTGCGAGCCGCTCACCGTGCTCCTCCAGCGCCACCCCCGTGCCCAGGAAGGGCGACGGCAGCGGGCGGCCGCTCAGGAGCGCCACCCAGGCGACGAACAACGGCAACGACGCGCTGCGCCCATCCAACGTCAGGGCCTTGCCGCGCGGTGACACCCGCAGGTCCGTCTCCTCCCACGGCAGCGCGTAGTGCGCCCGTCCCAGCGCCGCGAGGTGCTGTGCGTGCCGCTGCCAGACAGGCGTGAAGACATGGCCCCGGGACGCGTCCAGCCACAGCCGTCCCCGGCCGGGACACACCGCGACCTCCACGGACACGACGCGAAAGAGCGCGCATCCTCCGACCTCCGCCTGGGTGAAGAGCAGCAATGGGAGCGGGGCGGGAGACATGGCGGGCGTCAGGGATTGAAAAAGACAACCGGGTGGAGGCAGACGGCCTCCACCCGGCTGAAATGGCACTACTCCGCCTGGGAGAGCGCGTCGTTGCGCACGATGACGGTCATGCCGCCCGAGCAGGTGCACTTGTCGGACGACGCGGAAACGCGAACGATCTGGGCCTGGTTGTACATGGTGATGCTCCTTCGTTGGGGTGTGGGGTTGTGGAACAGCGAGGTGTTGCTACCCGGCCTGACTTGGGCCGGTTGAAGCGAGGCGACGGGACGGAACTACTCCGCCACGTCGGTGGTGAGCACCGTCATGCCGCCGGAGCAGGTGCACTTGTCGGACGACGCGGCGACGCGAACGATCTGGGCCTGGGTGTACATGGTGATGCTCCTTGGTTGGATTTGCTGCGGAACGACTGCTGCCGTGAAGCGCCGAGGAGTGTGAACAGGGGGTCTGACATTCCCTGTCGTCTTCCTTCGCGCTCCACCCACCCGTGAAACACATGTCTCACGGGTGGATTCGCGGGCGCCCCGACGTCAGGGCGCACACGAAACCTGGAGCCAGGGCATGGCTTCGCCCGACCCTCCCGGGAGGGGGCTCTACGACGTGATGTCTGGGTTCAATGTTTCAGGCGTTCAGACGGGGGAGGGCTCGCAGAGCCCCAGCTCCTGGAACTGCACCACGGTGCGCTGGACGTCCGCGCGGATGTCGTCCTCCTGGTCCACCGCGTCCAGGCCCCGGGCCAGGGATTGCACGGCGCCGTCGAGCGACGTGCCGCTCTGGCACAGCTCGAAGATGCGCGCGGCCGTCTCATTCACGCGGAAGACCTCTCCGCCTTCGGTGTCCATCAGGAAGAAGGCTCCGTCCTGCTGCTGGACGATGACGCCGGAAGTCGTGCGGGGCAGGCTCAAGACAGTTCCCCCTGGATGGCCGCGAACCTCGAGTGCTCCCAGGAAGCCCCTGGAGCCCGACTCAAGCCGCGTATTCATGATTCATGGTTCTAAATACCTTCACACCTGCTGTCAATGTCACACGGACTCTGGGTTTGGCGACGTCAAGGCTGAAATGTGACGTCTGGCGTATGGGAAGGCGGCGGGGTTGCCGTGCCGCGTCGAGCGCGAGGTGTGCGCTGGTGGGCGGTGCGACGCGGGGGTGGCTTCACCCGGCGTCCCAGGGGTGCGAACGTGGCGCTCGTGAGAGGCACTGAGCGCATGAACCGTCGGGTGGGGACGGTCCCTGAGGAGCCGGAGGCGGAGTACCGCCTCCTCGACGACATGCCCCTGGGCATGTTCGTGCTCCGGGACAGCGTGCTCGTGTACGCGAACGCCGCGCTGGCGCGGCTCGTGGGCGCGACGCGTGAGGAGCTGGTGGGCCAGTCGGTGACGGCGCTGCTGGAGGAGCCCCGGGCGGACGCGCCGACGGACCGGCTGGCGCAGCGGCTGGCGACCGCGCCGGTGGCGGGCACCTCCGAGGGCTGGCTGCGGACGTCGGGCGGCGGGATGCGCGTGGAATTGACGGTGCATCCGCATGCCAGGGATTGGGTGGTGCAGGCGCGCGATGTGACGTCCCGCGTGCGCCGGCGCACGGTGCTGCGAAAGCTGGCGGAGCTGGGCGCACAGGTGCGCGCGCTGCATGACGAGGACGCGGTGCGCGAGGAGGTGTTCCGCGGACTGGAGGCGCTGGAGCTGGGCTTCGCGTGGTTGACGCCCCGGGGCGTGGGGGTGGAGCTGTCGATGGCGGGGCTGTCGCCCAAGCTCGTGCCCCATGCGCCGGCGCTGGGCGGACGGGTGCCGGTGGAGGCGATGGGCGGCTGGGCCCCGGCGCTGGTGCGCACCTGGCGCGACGGGAACGCGTGGGTGGAGGACCTGGGCATGGAGGCGTCGCGGTTCGTGCCGGAGTCGCGCATGGACGCGGTGCTGGCGGTGTTCCAGCGCGTGGAGCCGCACCGGGGCGTGGGGGTGCGCATCGACGTGGAGAACGCGCCCCTGGCGATGCTGGTGCTGGCGGCGGACTGGCTGAGCGAGGAGGACGTGGCCTCCGTGCGGCTGTTCGGGCAGCAGGTGTCCTCCGCGCTGGACGCGGCGCGCACCATCCAGCGGCTGAGCGTGCGCGCCACGGCGCTCACCGCGCTGGGGCGGCTGGCGTCCCAGGCGGCGTCCGCGCCGCACCCCCGGGCCTTCTTCGGTTCAGGCACGGAGGAGATCGCCGGCCTGCTGGCCTGCGACGCGGTGTGCCTGCTGCTGCCGGCGGACACGCGTCACCAGCCGGGCGAACCGCTGGAGCTGGTGTACGCGCGCGGCCTGTCGGAGGACGCGGTGGCCCGGGTGCGCCGCGCGCGCATGGGGTCGCTGCCCCGTCCGAGCGGGATGAGCGACGCGGTGCAGGTGCTGGACGCGGAGGGCTGCCCCGCGCCCACGCGCGACGCGCTCCGGGCCCTGGCCTTCCAGACGCTGGTGACGGTGCCGCTGCGGGTGCGCTCGCGCGGCGTGGGCACGTTGAGCGTGCTGTTCCACGCGCGGCGGCGGCTCACCGCGCTGGAGCTGGAGACGCTCCAGGCCATGGGCACGCACTTCGCGGCGGCCATCGAATCCCACCGGCTGCTGGACGAGGTGCGCGGACGGGCGGAGGACCTGGCGCTGATGCACGAGGTGGGCAAGGCGCTGGCGGCCACGCTGGAGCTGGACCGGCTGCTGGCCACGGGCGTCACCAGCCTGGCGCGCATCGTGGACGTGCCGGACGCGTACGTGCTGCTGCCGGATGCGAAGGGTGAACGGCTGGCCATCCGCGCGGCGACGGGCGGGCACCCGGAGCTGGTGGGCCGGGACCTGCCGTTGGACATGTCCCTGCATTCCCTGGCGGCAGAGGTGTTCCGCACGCGCCAGCCGCTCCGGGTGGAGGACGCGCGCGTGGACGGGCGGCTGGACGACGAGCTGCGCCGGGCCGCGGAGGGCGTGGCGTACATGGTGCTGCCGCTCGCCGTGCATGAGCAGATGGTGGGCGTGGCGGTGATGGTGGAGACGCGGCGGCCCCGCCGCTTCACCCCCGCGGAGCTGGAGCGGGCGGACGCCATCGCCAACCAGCTCTCGCTGGCGCTGGAGGGGGCTCGGCTGGTGGAGGATTTGAAGAAGAGCTACGAGGAGCTCAGACGCGCGCAGGAGCAGCTGGTGCACCGCGAGCGGCTGGCCGCGCTGGGTGAGCTGTCCGCGGTGATGGCGCACGAGGTGCGAAACCCGCTGGGCGCCATCTTCAATTCGGTGGCCACCATCCGCCGCATCATCGGCCCGGAGAGTCCGGCGACGCCGCTGGTGGACATCGTGGGAGAGGAGGCGGACCGGCTCAACCGCATCGTCGCGGACCTGCTCACCTTCGCCCGGCCTCCGTCGCCGCACCTGTATGCCGTGTCGGTGACGCAGCTCCTGGAGGAGGCGGTGGGCGGCGCGTTGTCGGACGCGGGCAGCCACGGCCAGCCACCGCCGCCGGTGCGCGTGGAGTGGGTGATGGAGGAGGACGTGCCGTCGGTGACGGTGGACGAGCGGCTCATCCGTCAGGCCTTCCTCAACCTGGCCCTCAATGCCGTACAGGCCATGCCCCAGGGCGGCACGCTGCGGGTGGTGGCCCGGAAGGCGTGGGTGGACCGGCCCGGCGTTCAGGTGGAGATCATCGACACCGGCCCGGGCATCCCGGTGGAGCTGCGCACGCGCATCTTCGAGCCCTTCTTCACCACCAAGGCCCAGGGCACCGGGCTGGGGCTCGCCGTCGTGAGACGCATCGTCGATTCGCACCTGGGGACGCTGGGGCTGGACGTGCCCGACACCGGCGGCACCGTCTTCTGGATCTTCCTCCCGCTGGAGCCGCCCACGCTGCCCGCCCTGCCACTGACCGGCGGCTGACACGTCCTTGCGCGCGGAGTGAACAGTCACCCCCCACGGGTGACCCTTCGCCGTGCGCGTCGTGTCTGATTCCTGGCAGGGAGGCCTGGCTTCCCCAGGAGGCGGATGGTGCACCGGGTTCATGTCGTCGCAGGCGTCGTGTCGTGCCTCTTCGGATTCATGGGCGTGGCCCGCGCGGACGAGGCTTCCGCTCCGGTCGACGTTCCGGTGTCGGCACGGAAAGAGGAGCCTCGCGTGGAGTGGCGCGCGGTGGCGGAGCTGGGCTTCCTGGACGTGCTGTCGCACAGCCTGCGCCAGGGCAGCGACGGCAGCATCTTCCGGTTCCCGGAGGATGGGGGGCAGGACAACCTCTACACCTTCGTGCGCCTGAGCGCGGAGCTGTCCCTGCGCGGGCGGCACACCCTGGTGTTCCTGGTGCAGCCCCTGGACATCCAGACGCAGGTGGTGCTGCGGCGGGACGTCACGCTGGACGGGCTCACCTTCCCGGAGAACACGCCGCTGGACGTGCGCTACGCGTTCCCGTTCTACCGGGCCAGCTACCTGTATGACCTGCTGGGCGGCCCCGAGCGGGAGCTGTCGGTGGGCGCGTCGCTGCAGCTTCGCAACGCGACGTTCGTCTTCACGTCGGCGGACGGGACGCTGCGGCGGACCAACCGGGACGTGGGGCCGGTGCCGCTGCTCAAGGTGCGCGCGCGGTGGGCGCTCAGCGAGAACTGGTGGGTGGGGCTGGAGGCGGATGGCAGCTATGCGCCGGTGGCGCTCATCAACGGCGATGATGACTCCGGCACCGTGGGGGCGCTGCTGGACGCCAGCCTGCGCGGCGGCGTGCGGGTCACCGACCAGGTGGAGGTGTTCCTCAACCTGCGCTACCTGGGCGGCGGCGCGCGCGGCACGTCGGACGACAACGAGGAGGAGTTCGGCGACGGCTTCACGAGCAACTGGCTCAGCACCGCCACCGTGTCCCTGGGCGTGCAGTACCGGCTGCCCAGCGCGGACTGACGCTCACTCGCCGCCGGACCCGCCCATGAAGAGCCACATCACGCCGAAGCCCACGATGAGCGCCACGGCCACCACCGCCGCGAGCATGGCCCAGAAGCGGTAGCGCGACGGCAGGGGCCACATGAGGCGGGGAAGGTTGAAGTGGACGACCTTGGCCGGCTTCTTCGGGGCCTTGCGCCTGGCTTCCGCCTGCGCGCGCTCGCGCTCCTTCAGCTCCTCCGCGATCTTCAGCGCGGTGGAGATGTCCATGTTCACGCCGGGGAGCGTTTCGCGCGTCTTGGTGCGCACCGGAATCGGGCGGGTCTCGTTGGGCCGCTCGTCCACGATGGGGGCCGCCTTGCGCGGGGCCTCCTTGGGCGCGACGTAGGGGGTGGACTTCTCCGAGAGGTAGGCGGGCATGTTGCCCGTCGTGCGCGACAGGGCGCCGAAGATTTTCGCGGCCTCCAGGGCCTCGGTGGCTTCGCCCGCGCCACCGGGGGTCCAGGGCACGGGGAGCTCCTCCTGGGACAGGGGCCGGGTGGCGTCCGGGAAGTCCTCGGCCACCGGCGGGGCGGCGCGGGCCGGGGGGGCCGCGCTCATGGACGTGCGGGACGGTGCGCGACGCTCCGGGGCCGCGTTCGCGACGGGGCGCTTCGGCTTGTCCACGTCCGTGTGCTCGTCGTCGAAGCCCTCGTCCTCGTCGGGGCCCAGGGCGAGGGGGGACGGGCCGGCGCCCTCGGTGGCGTCGTCCGCGCCCGAGCCCGGCGTCCACCCGGAAACGGCCTTCGCGGGGGCGCGGGAGGAGGGCTCGGTGTCCTCGCTCTTGCGCATGGGCCGCTCGTTCGTCGTGGAGTCCTCACTGCCGGCGCCGGGGGTCCAACCCGGACGCGAGGGCCGGTTCTGCATGGGTGAGTCCTCCGGGGCCGGGGGTGCCCCTTCTCGGTGAAAAGCTCGAGGGTGTGGACCGGAGTCTTCCGCTTCCGGGGCCGAATTCCAATCCGCTTGGAGAAGTTGCCCGGTCGCAGCCTGCCTGGACGGGGGGGCCTCCCCGCTTGCCCGGGGGCCTTCGCCCGGGTCGGTGGTGTCCTCGGCGCCCGGGCCGGCGCCGTGGGCCAGGGCGCCTTCCTGGGGGGTGGGGTCGTCCGCGCCCGGGCCCGGCGTCCAGTGAGACACAGCGCCGTCCAGGCGAGCGGCTTCGGCGGTCGGGGTGGGTGTCGGGTCCGGGGCCGCGGCGGCACCTTCGGCGGCCGGGGCCGTGTCGAGCGCATGTGCATCTTCAGGGGCCGTGCCCACACCCCTCCTCGGATCCACTCCGACCGCCGTCGCGTCTTCCCCACCGGAGCCCGGCGTCCACGCCACCTGGGGTGGCTGCGCGGGCGCGGTGGACTCCTCCACGCCCACGCCCGGCACCCAGGCGTCCTTGGTGACTTCCTGGTTGTGCAGCCGCACCGGGGGCGCCTTGCGTGCACCCGGCTCCTCCCAGGGTTTCAGCTCCCGGGGTGCCACGTCCGTGCGCGCCTCGGCCTCGGCCGCCGCCTGACGCAACCTCGCCGCGTCCAGCGCCTCCGTCGCGATGTCCTCCTGCGCCCGGAGCACTTCGGCTTCCTCCGACACCGACGCGCCCGGCGGCGCCAGCACCGACGGGAACTCCTGCCGCGTGCTCGCGCGCTCCGGCTGTTCGCGCAGCAGGTCATCCACCATCTGCTGCTCCATGACCTTCTCACGCGGGAAGGCCGCCGACATCAGCCGCACCAGGTCCTGGTCCGTCACGCCCAGCGCCAGCTTCTCCTTCAGTGCCGCCAGCGCCTCGGCCATCGCCGCGGCGGTGGGGAAGCGGTCCTTGGGTTCGGGCGCCAGCGCGCGCACCAGGAACGCGTCCACCGCGCGCGGCAGGTCTGGCCGGTAGCGCCCCGCTGGCTCCCACTGCGGATAGGCCGCGCGCCGCCAGCGCTCCAACGGGTCGCCCCGCTGCGACAGCGGCTTCCACGCGAACAACTCCCACAGCACCACGCCCGCCGCGTACACGTCCGCCCTGCGGTCCACCGTGCGCTTGCGGGCCTGCTCCGGCGCCATGTACGTGAGGTTCCCAATCACCACGCGCGGCGCCGTCTGCTGTTCCTTCAACGTGGACTGCGCCGCGCCGAAGTCGATGATCTTCACCTCGCCCGCGTAGCTCACGCACACGTTCGCGGGCGACAGGTCGCGGTGCACCAGGTGCAGCGGGTGCCCGTCCTCATCCGTCGCGTCATGCGCGTACGCCAGGCCCTCGCACAGCCGCTGCCCCATCTGGAGCAGCGCGCCCAGGGGCATCATCCGCTGGCGCTGCCGCAGCCGGTACGCCAGCCGGCTCAACGTCTTGCCCTGCACGTACTCCATCGCGAGGTAGAGCTGCCCGTCCACCTCGCCCATCGCGTACACGCGCGCGATGTTCGGGTGCGCCAGCCGCACCACCACGCGCGCCTCGTCGCGGAAGCGCCCCACGAACTGCCGGTTCTCCACGAGCCCCGGCAGCACCTTCTTCACCACCACCGCGCGCCGCACGCCCTCCTCGCGCGCGAGGAAGACCTCCCCCATGCCGCCCGCGCCAATGCGGCGCACGAGCGTGTAGGGACCGAAGCGCAGCGGCCCCTTCAGGGGCTCTGGCTCAACGGGCGTCGCCAAGCGCCCGGAACGCCTTGCGGGCCGCGGCGAGCACGTGCGCCACCTCCGACTCGCCGATGGCCAGCGACACGAACGCCGCCTCGAACTGGCTGGGCGGCAGGTACACCCCTTCTTGCAGCATCGCGTGGAAGAAGCGCCCGAACTTCGCCGTGTCCGCCTTCTTCGCGGACGCGTAGTCGAACACCGGCTCCGCCGAGAAGAACACCGTGAGCATGCTGCCCACGCGGTTCACCGTCACCGGCACCCCCGCCGCCTTCGCCTCCGCGCGGAAGCCCTCCTCCAACAGGAGTCCCAGCTGCTCCAGCCGCGCATACGTGCCCGGAGCCGCCAGCGCCTTCACGCACGCCATGCCCGCCGCCACCGCCACCGGGTTCCCGGACAGCGTGCCGGACTGGTACACGGGCCCTTCCGGCGCCACCTTGGACATGATGTCGCGCCGGCCGCCGTACGCGCCCAGCGGCATGCCGCCGCCCACCACCTTCGCCAGCGTGGTCAGGTCCGGCTTGAGCTTGTACAGCTCCTGCGCCCCACCGCGCGCCAGCCGGAAGCCCGTCATCACCTCATCCAGCACGAAGAGCACGCCGTGCTTCTGGCAGAGCGCCTGCAACCCCTCCAGGTAGCCCGGACGCGGCACCAGCACGCCCATGTTGCCCACCACCGGCTCGATGATGGCGCAGGCGATGTCCTGGCCCTTCTCCGCGAAGATGCGCTCCACCGCCTCCAAATCGTTGAAGGGCGCGGTGAGCGTCAGCGCCGCCAGCGCCGCGGGCACGCCCGGCGAGTCCGGCAGGCCCAGCGTCTCCACGCCGCTGCCCGCCTTCACGAGGAACGGATCGCCCGCGCCGTGGAAGCAGCCCTCGAACTTGAGGATGTGCTCGCGGCCGGTGAAGCCGCGCGCGACACGGACGGCCGCCACCGTGGCCTCCGTGCCGCTGGACACCAGGCGCACCTTCTCCAGCGAAGGCATCGTGGCGCAGAGCAGCTCCGCGAACTCCACTTCCGCCGCGACGGGCGCGCCGAAGGTGGTGCCGCGACGGGCGGCCTCCAGGATGGCCTCGATGATGGGCGGGTATGCGTGTCCGAGGATGAGCGGGCCCCAGCTGCCCACCAGGTCCACGTAGCGGTTGCCGTCCACGTCGGTGAGCCACGCGCCGGCGCCCTCCCGGAAGAAGACGGGGTCACCCCCCACGCCACGGAAGGCGCGCACTGGAGAGTTCACGCCACCCGGGATGCGAGCCTGCGCACGGGCGAAGAGGGCCTGGCTTTGAGCGTGTTTCATGCCGCGTTCCATAGCACGCGCCGGGCGCCGCTCCCCGCCTTGCGTAGGGCTCCGGTGTCGCCTTTCCACCCCCATGCGGATGCCTGCCCGCACGGCGACGGACCGCCCTCCCGGACCCGGGGGCTCGCCCTCCCCGGTGGACACCGCACACGCGGCTTCACCCTGACGGCCCCGGCGGTTATGACCGCCCGCATGCGAATCCTCCACACCATGCTCCGCGTCGGCGACCTGGAGAAGTCGCTCGACTTCTACACCCGCGTCGTCGGCATGACGCTGCTGCGCCGCCACGACTACCCGGAAGGCCGCTTCACGCTCGCCTTCGTCGGCTTCGGCCCGGAAGACACCCACCCCGCGCTGGAGCTCACCCACAACTGGGACACGGCGAAGTACGAACTGGGCACCGCCTACGGCCACATCGCGCTGGGCGTCAGCGACATCCACGCCACCGCCAATGCCATCCGCGCGGCCGGCGGCAAGGTCATCCGCGAGCCCGGCCCCATGAAGCACGGCACCACCGTCATCGCCTTCGTCGAGGACCCGGACGGCTACAAGGTCGAGCTCATCCAGCAGAAGACCTGATCCTCCCTACGAGGTCACCTCTTCCGCTTTTCCGGAATCAGCCCGCAACTTCCCGCGGGCCTCCGGGTTCGACGGGGACGCTCCGGTGTCCCCCCGTCGAACCCCAAGAAAAGTGGAGAGTCCATGCGTGTCATCCGTCTGGCCATGGCGGCGCTGCTGCCATGCCTCGTGCTGTCCGGCCCCGCCCGGGCCGCCGGCTCGTTCGTCAACTGGGAGCATCCGCACGTCCACCCGCTGGACCTGACCCCGGACGGCTTGAAGCTGCTGGCGGTCAACACCGCGGACAACCGGCTGCTCGTCTTCAACGTGGCCGGCACGGGCGAACCGGTGCTCACCGCCACCATCCCCGTGGGCCTGGACCCCGTGTCCGTGCGCGCGCGCAGCAACACCGAGGCGTGGGTCGTCAACCACGTCTCCGACAGCGTCAGCATCGTGGACCTCACCACGCTCAACGTGAAGGCCACGGTGCCCACCGACGACGAGCCCGCGGACGTCATCTTCGCCGGCCTGCCCAAGCGCGCCTTCGTGTCCTGCTCCCAGGCCAACACCGTGCTGGTGGTGGACCCCGCCAACCCCCTCAACGCGCCCACGCGCATCCCCATCGAGGGTGAGGAGCCCCGCGCGCTCGCCACGAACGCGGCCGCCACGGAGGTCTACGTGGCCCTCTTCGAGTCCGGCAACCGCAGCACCGTGCTGGGCGGCGGCAACGCCATGGGCCCCGGCGCGTTTCCGCCCAACGTGGTCAGCAACAGCGTGGGCCCGCACGGCGGCGCCAACCCGCCGCCCAACGCGGGCAGCGCCTTCCAGCCGCCCATGAAGCCCGGCAACCCCACCCCTCCTCCGGTCAGCCTCATCGTGAAGAAGAACGCGGCCGGACGGTGGATGGATGACAACGCCGGGGACTGGACGACGCTCGTCTCCGGCCCCAACGCGTCCTTCTCCGGCCGCCCCTTCGGTTGGGACCTGCCCGACCACGACCTGGCCATCATCAACACCACCCTGCTCGACGTGACGTACGCCTCCGGGCTGATGGCGCACGACATGGCGCTCGCCGTGCACCCCTCCGGCCGCGTCACCGTGGTGGGCACCGACGCCACCAACGAGGTGCGCTTCGAGCCCAACCTCAAGGGCCGCTTCCTGCGCGTCATGGGCGCGTCCGTGGACCCCGGCAACCCCAACACGAACACCACCCGCTTCGACCTGAACCCGCACCTCACCTACACCACCAGCACCGTGCCCCAGGCCATGCGCGACCTGTCGCTGGGCGACCCGCGCGGCATCGTGTGGAACGCCAATGGCAGTCGGGGCTACATCACCGGCATGGGCTCCAACACCGTCGCGGTGGTGGACGCCACCGGCGCGCGCATCACCCAGTTCCCCGTGGGTGAAGGCCCCACGGGCATCGTCATCGAGCCGTCCGGCTGGCGCCTGTTCGTGCTCGACAAGTTCGCCTCCACCCTCTCCGTGGTGAACACCGCCACGAACATGGAGGTGGCGCGGGTGCCCTTCTTCGACCCGACCCCCATCCCCATCCGGATGGGACGCCCGCACCTGTACGACACGCACAAGACCTCCGGCCTGGGCCACATCGCGTGCGCGTCCTGTCACATCGACGCGCGGACGGATGGACTGGCGTGGGACCTGGGAGACCCGGCCGGCGACATGAAGTCCCCCACCGGGCAGAACCTGGGCATGGGCCTGCCCGTGCTCAGCACGGGCTTCCAGTCCTGGCACGCGATGAAGGGGCCCATGACGACCCAGACGTTCCAGGACATCATCGGCAAGGAGCCGCTGCACTGGAGAGGCGACCGCGAGGGCATCGAGGCCTTCAACCCCGCCTTCATGTCCCTCAACGGCGACGACGTGCAGCTCACCGTGAATGAGATGCAGCAGTTCGAGAACTTCCTCGCCACGCTCACCTTCCCGCCCAATCCCTACCGCGCGCTGGACAACTCGCTGCCCACGCGCGTGCCCCTGCCCGGCCACTTCACCACCGGCCGCTTCGGCCCCGCGGGCCAGCCCCTTCCGGACGGCAACGCGGTGCGCGGGCTGAACCTGTTCCGGCCGCCCCGGCTGCTCGACAACAACCTGGTGGCCTGCTCCACCTGCCACACACTGCCCACGGGCCTGGGCCCGGACATGTCCTGGAACGGCAACCGCTACGTGCCCCTTCCCGTGGGCCCCAACGGCGAGCACCACCTGGGCCTCGTCGCCATGGATGGCTTCACCAACGTGACCATGAAGGTGCCCCAACTGCGCAACCTCTACGAGAAGGCGGGCATGAACCTCACCCAGACGGTGAGCCAGTCCGGCTTCGGCGTCATCCACGACGGCAGCGTGGACACCATCGAGCGCTTCCTCTCCGAGCCCGTGTTCGCCTTCCAGAGCGACCAGGAGCTGGCGGACATGGTGGCCTTCATGCTGGCCTTCTCCGGCTCGGAGCTGCCCACGGGCTCCAACACCCGCCTGATGGAGCCGCCCGGCCCCCCGAGCCAGGACACGCACGCGGCGGTGGGCCAGCAGGTGACGCTCACCACCGCCAGCCCCACGGCCGCGCAGCAGCTGCGGCTCACCGCCTTCCTGTCCCTGGCGGACGCGGGCAAGGTGGGCGTGGTGGTGAAGGGCCGGCAGGGGGGCATGGCCCGAGGCTTCACCTACGTGGGCGGCAACAGCTTCCAGTCCGACCGGGCCACCCAGACGGTGAGCACCTCCCTGCTGCGCACACTGGCCTCCGCCGGCAGTGAGCTGACCTGGACCGTGGTGCCCAAAGGAACCGAGCGTCGCATCGGCATCGACCGGGACGAGGACGGCGTGTTCGACCAGGACGAGCTGGACCACGGCACCCGGCCGGACGACCCGAACCACCCCTGAGACAGGCCGCGAAGGCAGACAGGCCCCCGGGCCATGAGGCCGTGGCCCGGGGGGCGATGGACGGACCAGGCAGGCGGGCGAAGTTTCAGGGCGATGTTTCGCGCCTTCCACTCGCCGCGCCCTCCTCGGGGGTGTAGAGAGGCCGGCGCGCCGCGCATCGAAGCGCGCGCGCCCTCCCCTTCCGAGGCACTTCATGGTGGAGAGTCCCCAGAGCCAGAACGCGTTGTCCCCCGACGAGCTCCACGAGGCCTGGGCCGTGCTGTCCGTGGACGAGCGCCTGGAAGGCTTCCGCCTGCTGCCCCCGGCGGTGGCGGACGACTTCTTCCTCGGGCTGTCCGCGCGAGAGCAGGCCGAGCTCATCCTGACCCTGCCGCAGGGCGAGCGCCGCACCTGGGTGCGCCTGCTGCCCCCGGACGACCTGGCCGACCTGGTCCAGGCGGTGGAGCCCGAACAGGTCAACGCCATCCTGTCGCAGTTGGACGACGCCAGCCGCCGCGAGGTGAACATCCTCCTGGCCTACGCGGAGGACGACGCCGGCGGTCTGATGAACCCGCGCTTCGCCCGCGTGCGCCCGGACATGAGCATCGACGAGGCCATCGGCTACCTGCGCAAGCAGGCGCGCGAGCGGGTGGAGACCGTCTATTACGCCTACGTGCTGGACACCGAGCAGCGCCTGCAGGGCGTGCTGTCCCTGCGCCAGCTCTTCCAGGCCGCGCCGGACAAGCGCGTGGCGGACGTCATGCAGCGCGACGTCATCACCGTGGCGGAGAACACCGACCAGGAGGCCGTCAGCCGCACCTTCTCCGAACACAGCTTCATGGCCATGCCGGTGGTGGACGAGGCCCAGCGCATGAAGGGCATCGTCACGGTGGACGACATCGTGGACGTGGTGCAGGAGGAGGCCACGGAGGACATCCAGAAGGTCGGCGGCATGGAGGCCCTGGACGCGCCGTACTTCGACGTGGGTTTCCTGGCGATGCTCAAGAAGCGCGCCGGCTGGCTGATGGTGCTCTTCCTGGGGGAGATGCTCACCGCCACGGCGATGGGCTACTTCGAGCATGAGATCGCGCGCGCCGTCGTGCTGAGCCTCTTCATCCCGCTCATCATCAGCTCGGGCGGCAACTCCGGCAGCCAGGCCACCACGCTCATCATCCGCGCGCTGGCGCTGTCGGAGATGCGGCTGAAGGACTGGTGGCGCGTGGCCCGGCGGGAGCTGGGCACGGGGCTGGCGCTGGGCTCGGTGCTGGGGCTCGTGGGCTTCATCCGCGTGATGGTGTGGCAGGCGCTGTTCCACAGCTACGGGGACCATGCGGTGGTCATCGGCCTCACCGTGGGCGTGTCGCTGGTGGGCGTGGTCCTGTTCGGCACGCTGTCCGGGTCCATGCTGCCGTTCATCCTGAGGCGCGTGGGCTTCGACCCCGCGAGCGCGTCCGCGCCCTTCGTGGCCACGCTGGTGGACGTGACAGGACTCGTCATCTACTTCACGGCGGCCAGCCTCTTCCTGCGCGGCACCCTGCTGTAATCCGCGACGCTGCGCCCCCAGGCTCGGAGGCCGTTCCATGATCGTCACCACCCCGCGGCGCACGCTGACCCTGACGGACCCGCCCGGCCATGTCGCCGCCGCCAGCGGGCTGGTGCGCGTGGGGGACTGGCTCTACGTGGTCGCGGACGACGCGCTCCACCTGGCCGTGTTCCCCGCCACCGGGGACGCGCCGGGCCACTCCGTGCGCCTGTTTCCCGGAGAGCTTCCCGACGAGCACTCGGCACGCAAGGCAGCCAAGCCCGACCTGGAGGCGCTGTGCCGGCTGGGCCCCTCCGCCGCGTTCGCGCACGGCGCGCTGCTGGCGCTGCCCTCGGGTTCGACGCCGGTGCGGCGCCGGGCGTCGGTGCTGCCCCTGAACGCGGACGGGACGCTGGCGGGGCCGCCGCGCACGGTGGACTGCACGGGGCTCTACGTGCAGTTGGAGCGCGAGCTGGTGGCGCTCAACGTGGAAGGCGCGGCGGTGACGGGCAGGTTCCTGCGGCTGCTCAACCGGGGCAACGGCGAGGGCGGCGTGGACGCGCTGGTGGACCTGGACCTGGACCGCGTGCTGGGCGGCGTGGACGCGGGCGCGCTGGGGCCGGCGGCGGTGCGCACCGTGCGCCGGTGGGAGCTGGGGGAGGCCAACGGCGTCCGGCTGTCCTTCACGGACGCGTCCGCGCTGCCGGATGGACGCGTGGTGTTCACCGCCACGGCGGAGGACTCGCGCGACCGCGTGGCGGATGGGCCGGTGAAGGGCTCCGCGGTGGGCGTGCTCGCGCCGGATGGGACGCCGGTCTACTTGGACGCGGTGGACGCGGGCGTGAAGCTGGAGGGCGTGGACGCGCGCGTGGAGGGCGGCCGCATCCACCTGCTGCTGGTGGCGGACGCGGACGACCCTTCGGTGCCCGCGCCGCTCCTGGAAGCAGTCCTTCCCGTACCGGGCTGAAGCGGGGCCCGGGCGTCGGACTTCAGCCCTGGCGCTTCACCGGCAGCGCGCCGAAGGACTGCGCCACCGGCATCATCGACACGATGTTGATGTTCACGTGCGCGGGCCGCGAGGCCACCCAGTGCACCGTGTCCGCGATGTCCTCCGGCGTGAGCGGCTGCGTGTTCGCGTACATGGACGCGGCGCGGGCGTCATCACCCCGGAAGCGCACGTTGGAGAACTCCGTGCCGCCCAGGAGCCCCGGCTCGATGTCCGTCACGCGCACCGACGTGCCGTGCAGGTCCGCGCGCAGGTTCAGGCTGAACTGGTGCACGAACGCCTTCGTCGCGCCGTACACGTTGCCGCCCGGATAGGGGAACTCCCCCGCGACGGAGCCGATGTTGATGACGTGGCCCCGGTCGCGCGCCACCATGCCCGGCAGCGCCGCGCGCGTGCAGTACAGGAGCCCCTTGACGTTGGTGTCCACCATCACGTCCCAGTCCTCCAGCCGCGCCGTCTGCGCGGGGTCCAACCCCAGCGCGAGCCCCGCGTTGTTGACCAGCACGTCCACCTGCGCGAAGTCCGCGGGCAGCGACTCGAAGGCCTGCTGCACGGCCGCCCGGTCCGTCACGTCCAGCGTCACCGGCAGGAGCCTTTCGCCCAGCTCGGCCTTCAGCGCGTCCAGCCGCTCGCCCCGGCGCCCGGTGGCGATGACGCGCGCGCCTTCCTTCACGAAGCGGCGCGCGACGGCCAGCCCGATGCCCGCGGTGGCCCCTGTCACCAGCACGTTCATGTGATTCCTCCCACGAGAGAGATGCCCGGCCCGACAGGGCCCGGCCTCGCCGTTACATGGCATGCGTGGGAGGACGGCGCACGCGAATGCGCCCGCCAGCCGGCTTCAGTCCCCGCGGTCGCGGGCGGCTTCCTCGGCGGTGCCTCCCATGGCTTCCACGGAGGTGCGGGCCTGCTTGGCGCGGTCGAACGCCACTTCCTTCTTGCCGATGCCTTCGACCGTGAGGTTCGCCAGCCGGCGGCGTGCCCTCACGATGGCGTCCTGCACGAGCGTCGGATCCGGGTGCGTCTTGAGCGTCTCCACCCAGGTCTCGATGGCCTTCTCGTTGTCGCCCGCGTCCGCGCGCAGCTTGCCCATCTCGAAGAGGGCGTGCGGCGCCAGCTCCGAGTCCGGGAAGCGCGAGCGCAGGTCCGCGAAGGTGCGCAGCGCTTCCTGCCGCTTGCCCTCCATCATGGCCAGCGCCTGGGCCTGGAGGTAGATGGAGTCGTCCACGTACACGCTGGTGGCGAAGCGCTCGGGCAGCTTGCGCGCCTCCAGCTCGCACTGCGGATAGTCCGCCAGCTCGAAGTAGAGCTTGGCCACCTGGTACTGGAGCTCCGCGCCCTGCGGCGGGTTGCGGTGCAGCGCGGCGGTGAGCTGGTCGATGGAGCCGCGCAGGTCGCGGTAGTGCACCCGCAGCAGCTCCGCCAGGATGATGCGCGCGTCCAGCGCCTCCGGGGACTCCGGGCACTGCTGGATGAGCTGGCGGTAGACGGACACCGCCTCCTTCACCTTGCGCTGCTCCAGCCAGTACACGTCCGCGGCGCCCTTGAGGGCCCGGGCGCGCATCACCAGCGCCTCCGGTGCCTCGTCGCGCAGGAGCATGTCGTACGCCTTGCGGTACTCCACCAGCGCTTCGTCCGGACGCTTCTCGAAGATGGCGTCACGCGCGCGCTGCATGTGGTCCACCGGCTTGTCGCGGCAGCCCGTGACGGCCAGCGTCCCCACCGCGAACGCGAACACCCAGCGTCGGGCTGCCTGCTTCATTCGCACGACTCCGGGATGAGGCGCACGCAGCGCGTCTCGTCGCAGCGCACGCATTCACGCTCCGAGGACACGTCCGTGACGCACACGGAGACGCGCGAGGTGCGGGGGCAGTCCTCGGACGTGACACAACGGTAGAGACTCCCGTCGGTCCGGGTGATGTCCACGGACGTGGAGCCGCAGGACTCCAGGTTGTTGCATCCCAGGAGCATGGCCGACACCACCGCCAGAGCTCCGAACCAGGCGCATTGCACGGCCTGCGTTCTAGCCAACTTCCGCCCCCGGGTCACGAATCGTGCGCCCGCCTGCCCGCTCGTCGGGAAACGTGAGGCCGCCCCCCCGGGCCCTTCCGGGCGCATGGCCACTCCCTCACCCGGCGTGCTAGCCCTGTCGCGTCACGACGTTCCACGCCGCCCCATCACCGGGTCAGGAGCCTTGAAACCATGAGCCTTCCCTCTCGTCCCCGCGCGGTGGTGACCGGTGCCGGCAGTGGCCTGGGCCGCGCGCTGTGTGAAGCCCTGGCGGCCCGTCAGGCGCGGGTCGTGGTGTCGGACGTGGACCCGGCCACCGCGGAGGAGACCGCCCGCCGCGTCACCGAACGGGGCGGCGAAGCGCGCGTGTTCCCGTGCGACGTCACGGACCCCGAAGCGGTGGAGGCCCTGGCGCGCGCCGCGGACGACGCGTTCGGCGGCGTGGACCTGCTCGTCAACAACGCGGGCGTGGGCGCGGCGGGGGACGTGGGAGAGCTGCCGCTCGCCGAGTGGCGGCGCGTGCTGGACGTGAACCTGTGGGGCGTCATCCACGGCTGCCACAGCTTCGTGCCGCGCCTGCGCAAGCAGGGCACCGGACACGTGCTCAACATCGCGTCCGCCGCGGGGCTCATCTTCGCGCCGCACCTGGCGGCCTACAACGCGTCCAAGGCCGCCGTGGTCGCGCTGTCGGAGACGCTCTACGCGGAGCTGAGGCCGCTGGGCCTGGGCGTCACGGTGGCGTGTCCCACGTTCTTCCGGACGAACATCGCAGCGTCGGCGCGCTATTCGGATCCGACGCTGAAGGGCATGGGCGCGAAGCTGGTGGATGGCTCGAAGGTGGGACCGGAGCTGGTCGCCGCGCGGTTGCTCACGGCCGTGGACCGGAACGCACCGCACGTGCTGCCCATGATGGATGCGCGCTGGTTCTGGCGCATGCGCCGGTGGATGCCCGGCCTGTTCCTCCACGGCGTCATCGCGGTGGACAAGCACTTCCGCGCGCGCCTGGCGCGCGGAGGCTGAGCGGACTTCAGTTGCTGCGCTGCGAGGACGCCTTGCCGGAGGTGAGCACGGAGGTGTCCACGGACGCCATCGAGTTGCGCTGCTTGACGGTGCGCGCCTTCTGGTCCTGCTTGTCGTAGTGCTTCATGATGGCGGCGAGGTGCGCGTCCGCCACCTTGCACTGGACGACGCTGACCTCCTGGTGACGCCGCCCCAGCTCGCTCCACATCGCGAGCCGGCCCTGGCTGCCCATGAGCCGGTCCTCGACCGCGTCCAGGGCCTGGTCCATCTGCTTGCCTTCGGCCTCCAGCACCGCGAGCCGCGCTTCGGCGTCTTCCGGCGTCGGCCCCCCGCATCCGGTGGACACCACGGCGAGCCCCACGACCGCTGTCAGTCCGAGCCACATCCGCCGCATCCCCACGTCGCCTCCCAGGTGGTTCGGGTCGTCCACCGACCGTCAGGCAGCGCAAGGTAGGAACGGCCTCCGGGAGCGACAACCTGGACTCACGATGGGGGAGCAGGCTTTTTCAGGAACGAACGTTTGGGCCATTTACCCATCCCTCCGGTTTGACGATGAGTCAGAAGGGCCCCCGTTCCAGCGTTGCGCAGCCCCCGGACCCTTCACAGGTTGGCACTGTCATGTTCGCGGTCCGACGCCGCGAGGGAGGTGCGTGATGAAGGACTTCCGCAAGCCGAAGGACTCCCACACGCCGGGCGCTTCACGGTGGATGTCCGTGGGTGCGGTCGCGGGTGCTGCGCTGTCGCTCGCCTCGGCCGGCGCGCACGCGGAAGCCCCGGAGCCCACGCGGCTCTTGTTCAAGGACGACGGGCAGGTGCCCAACAGCCGCTTCCCGGTGCTGGTGTACCGCGCGGTGTTCGCGAAGGAAGGCGACGTGGCCGCGGCGTTCGAGCAGCGCTTCGCCGCCAACGGCTGGCCGCCGCAGTGGCGCTCCAGCGTCTACGACTTCCACCACTACCACTCCACCGCGCACGAAGTGCTGGGCGTGGCGAAGGGCACCGCGAAGCTGATGCTCGGCGGTGAAGCGGGACAGGTCGTCAGCGTGCAGGCGGGGGACGTGGTGGTGCTGCCCGCGGGCACCGGCCACAAGCGCGTGGAGTCGAGCGGCGACTTCCTCGTCGTGGGTGCGTATCCGCGGGGGCACGGCCAGTGGGACCTGCAGCGGCCGGATGCGAAGACACACGACGCGTCGGTGAAGCGCATCGCGCAGGTGCCCGTGCCTTCCAGCGACCCCGTCACCGGGAAGGACGGCGCGGTGCCGCGCTCCTGGAAGTAACCGTCACGACTCCGGCGACGGAGTGCCAGCGTCGGCGGGGAACAGGCGTCCACCGTCGGCGGGAGGCATCGGATCCCGGAACTCGAAGTGGAAGGTGTAGGGCACGTCCAGCGGCTTGCCGTTGTACGTGACGGGCTTGTACTCGCGGGACTGGATGTGGCCAATGAGCTCGCGGACCTGCTCGGGAGAGAGGGCCGCATCCCACTTGCGGGCCTGGCAGTTCTCCGCCCGTCCCAGCTTCGTGATGATGCACTCCACGACCGCGCGTGCCTTCACGGGCCGCGTGCTCGCGCAGCCCGCGAGCACCACGAATCCCGCCAACAACATCCCCCTCTTCATGCGGTGCTTCCTTCTTCAAGGCACCGGGGCGATGCGCGCCCGGTGCTTCAGGATGAACTCACACACCTCGCGCGCGGCGCCGAAGCCCGCGGCGCGCTGGGCCACGTAGTGCACCTTGGAGCGCACCTCGTCCGGGGCCTCGGGCACGGTGGCGGAGAAGCCCACCGCGTTGAGCAGCGGCAGGTCCACGACCTCATCCCCCATATAGCCGCAGTGCTCGGCGGACACGTTGAGGATGCCCAATAGCTTCTCGAAGTGCGCCACCTTGTCGTTGCTGCCGAAGTGCACGTGGCGCAAGCCCAGCGACTGCATGCGCATCTGCGCGGACAGGCTGTCGCCGCCGGAGATGGCGGCCACCTCGATGCCCACTTCCTGGAGGCGCTTGATGCCCATGCCGTCGCGCACACTGTACATCTGCGTCCACCCGGAGTTGGGCACCCAGAAGATGCGGCCGTCGGTGAGCGTGCCGTCGATGTCGAAGATCATCACCGACAGGCGCGCCACCCGCGCCTTGAGGGATTCCAGGTCCTGGTTCATCGCGCGCGACCCCTACTTGGGCACGGCCTTGAGCGAGGCCTTGCCGTCCTTGATGACGACCTTGAACTCCACGGCCTTCGCATTGTGCTGCTTGAGCAGCTCCGGCACCTGCTTGCGCAGCGTGGCCGCCACCGACTCGTAGGACAGCTTGGACGTGTCCTCCTGGCAGCGGCGCTTCGCGGTGACATACGCGTCGTACACCGCGCGCAGCTTGTCGTCGGACATCCCGCCACCCGGGCCGGCAGCAGCAGGCCGGGGTGCGGCGGCGGCAGCAGCCACGGGACGCGCGGTAGCACCCGCCGCCGGGGGCGCGGACTTCGCGGCCATGCCCGGAGGCACGGCAGGACGTCCGGCGACGGGCGTGCCCCCGGCCACCGCGGGCACCGCGGGCGTCAGGGAAGGCAGCTTCGTGGCGCCGGCCACCGCTGGAACGGCGGGGGTCCCCCGGAACGGCGTGCCACCGGCGGGCGCCACCGGGGCGGTGATGGGAGCCACCGCGGGCGTCCCCCGGAACGGCGTTCCTGATGCCGCCACCGCGGGCACCACGGGCTCGTTGATGGGACGGCCGGGGACCTTGGGCTCGTTGATGGGACGGCGGCCCGTCAGCTCTTCAATCTCCTCGATCTCCATGTCGGAGATCTCCTCCGGCAGCTCCACCACGTCCTTGCGGCGCTCACCGGCGGCGGCGGGCTTCTTCTGGGCCTCGGAGCGACGGCGGGCCTTGGCCAGGTCGCGGTGGTAGGTGCCGGCTTCGATCTCCTGGATCGTGCGCACCCACAGTCGCTCATAGGTGAGGAACTTGTTGTGGATGGTCTGCACGCGGAACTTCACCGACGTGCTGCGCACGAAGGCGCCCTTGAGGCGGATCATCCGCTTCTTCAGGTCCTCGTGCGCGCGGATGGGCGCCTGCCGCTCCATGCCCAGGAAGTACTGCTCGTAGGTGTGGCGCAGCTCCGCGAGCTCCGCCTCCAGCGCCTCACACTCCTGAAGGGCGGCTTCGCTGGAGGAGCTGGCGTCCTGCGCGGACCGGGCCCCACCTTTGTTGGCGGACCGGGCGTTATCGGGCGGCGGCATGTATCGGGAGTGTCCTCAACCCGGGGCCTGCTCGCAACCTCAGGCCGCCGACGGTGTCGGTCCCAGGCCAGCGGCCTCACCCGCCGGTCGGTGGCGCGCCAGCAGGATGGCACCAAAGGTGAACATGCACAGGGAGATGAACTGGCTGGTGGACACGTTGTACCAGGCCTCCAGGGGCACGGCCGCCGCCAGCCCTTGGGCCCCCAGCGACTCCAGCAGGCCGTGCAGGGTGCCGCGCTCCACGTCGCCCCGGAACAGCTCCACCGTGGTGCGCAGGACGGCGTAGGCCATCAGCCAGAGGGCGAAGATGTGCCCGTGGAAGCGGCGGAAGCGGCGCGCGTACAAGAGCGCCACGAAGAGCCCCAGCTGTCCCACCGACTCGAAGAGCTGCGTGGGGTACACCGGCAGCGTGGTGCCGTGCTGGACCACCCAGTCGGAGATGCGCACCGCGCCCGGCGCCGCCTGGTGGAGCACCTGCCCGGTGGCCTCCACGACGAAGCGGTCATCCCCCGCCTGGGAGCCGTAGGCCAGGCTGGACGCGTGCCCCAGCCGGCCGAACAGGTCCTGGGCCAACCCGGCGCCAGGGAAGGTCACCCCGGTGTGGGAGTGGCTGCCCGCCATGTCCCCCCAGCAGCAGCCGGCGGAGAAGCACCCCAGGCGCCCCAGGCACTGGCCCAGCGACACGGTGGGGATGCACACATCCGCCAGCCGCAGGAAGTCCAGGTCGTACTTCCGGGCGAACAGGTACGCCGCCAGCCCCGCGCCGATGAGGCCGCCGTAGAACACCAGCCCGCCGCCCAGCGAGAACGCCTGCGTCCAGTCCTTCGCGTAGTCCTGCCAGTTCACCATCACGAACAGCACGCGGCTGCCCACCAGCCCGCCGACGAGCACCCAGAACGCCAGGTCCATCACCTGCTCGCGCTTCTTGGGGCCCTCCGTATCCACGAAGCCCCGGCCCGGCACCGCGGTGACCCGGCGCCACTCGTCCTGCGCCAGCCGCCCCGCCACCGCCACCGCGCAACTGAACCCGGCGGCCAGGAGCACGCCGTAGGTGTGCAGCGGGATGCCCTCGCCCTTGCCGCCCGGGAAGGCGTCCGCGGGCAGCGCGTACATCAAGCCGAAGTACGCCAGCGCCAGCCCGATGGCGGCGAAGCCCCCCGCGCGCAAGAGCTTGTCCTGGAGCGACGCGGGCGCGGCCTTGTCCGTCTTCGCGTCCACCGGCCCCACCGCGCCCTGCCAGCCATTGTAGGCGATGGAGGACACCACCCCCACCGCGACGGCGTACAGCAGGAGCTGCATCCAGAGGCTGGTGAAGGACAGGCGCAGGAGGACGGGGATCATGGGGACCTTGGCCAGGCGGCGAGAAGGCGAACCGCGCCCGGAAACGGCGGGGACAACCAGAGCGGCCGGGCGGGACATTCCCGCGCACCGGCCACGCACCACAGCAGGCGTCAGGCCTTGGCGGGCTCGGAGGAGGGCTTCTCCTTGCGGACGAAGGCGTCCACCACGAGCATGCCCACGCCGATGCAGATGGCCGCGTCCGCGACGTTGAACGACGGCCAGGCGGCCTTGTCGTACCAATGCGCTTCCAGGAAATCGATGACGAAGGCCCGGGCCAAACGGTCGATGTAGTTGCCCAGCGCGCCGCCCAGCACCAGCGGCAGGCCCCACAGCGCCCACTTCTCCGCGGGGTCCGTGCCGGTGAGCTTCCGGAAGTAGAAGAAGATGAGCAGCACCGCGCCCAGGCTCACCAGGTGGAAGAGCGGGCCGCGGACGTTGGGGGGCAGGTCGCGGAACATGCCCCACGCGGCGCCCGGGTTCTCCGCGTAGCGCAGGCGGAAGAAGTCATCCACCACCTCCACGTGCCTGCGCGGCTGGAAGTGCAGGCCGTAGCGGCCGGCCGCCTCCGCGGGCGAATACATCGCGCCCAGGCGCTGGCCCAGCGTGGTGGCCCCGTCGAAGCGGGTGGTGAGGTCCCGCACGACCAGGTACTTCGTCCACTGGTCCAGCACGATGACGCCCAGCGTGAGGGCGAGGAGGATGACGTATTTGCGCGGCACGGGGACGGCTTATACCAGCCCACCCCGGCCCGTCACGGCTGAGGGCTCTGGGGGGTGAGCGGCGGGGTGGAGACGGGCTCCGGCCGGCGCACCCACACGGAGTCCAGCAGCATCAGCGCCACGCCCACCACGATGGCCGCGTCCGCCACGTTGAACGTGGGCCAGCGCATGCCCGGCTGGTTGCGCCAGTGCCAGTCGATGAAGTCGATGACGTAGCCCCGGATGAGCCGGTCCACGAAGTTGCCCAGCGCGCCGCCGGTGATGAGCGCCAGCGCCAGCCGCACCGACTTCTGGGACGCCTCCGTGCGGCGGTACAGCACCAGGATGAACGCCAGCGCCGCCAGGCTCACCACGTGGAAGAACGCCTTGCGCGCGGTGTCCGGCAGGTTGGCGAACATGCCCCACGCCGCGCCCGGGTTCTCCACGTAGCGGAAGTGCCAGTAGTCCTCGATGAAGCGGTACGGCCGGGTGTTGCGCCGGAACTCGCCCTCCTTCGGAGGGTCGTTGTCCAGGTTCTGCTCGCTCAGGAAGCCGGACACGCGCGCCATGCCCTCGCGGCCATCCAGGGCTTCCGTCAGCCGGGACACGGCCAGGTACTTGGTCACCTGATCCGCCGCGAGCACGGCGAGGACCACGACGAGGAGGAGGCGGAGGGAGGCTTTCATGCGGTGTCCGACCTCTATCGCGCCCCCGGGAGCCCTGACAACCCGGGGCCCTCAAGGCGCCCGCCGGGCCGCCTGCCCGAACACTCCCGGATGTCGCCGGTTTCGGGCATGGTGCGCCCATGGCGCCTGTTGAGCCCGACGTGAAACCTTCCACTCCCGACATTGCCCCACCCGGAACCACCACGGCCCCGGCGACGAAGCCGTCGCTGATGGCGCGCTTCAAGGCGCTGATGGTGGATTACGGCCCGCTGGCCATCGCGGTGAACTACGTCATCTTCGGCCTGGTCATCGTGGGCTTCTGGGCGGCCATCCGCGCGGGCTTCCGGCCGGAGAGCACCGGGGCGCAGGCGGGCGCCTGGGGGGCGGCCTACATCGCGTCGCAGGCGGTGAAGCCGTTGCGGCTGGCGGCGGTGTTCGTGCTCACGCCGCTCATTGCTCGCATCCCGCCGGTGGCGCGCTTCCTGGCGAAGAACAAGCACAAGTGGAGCTTCTGAAGCGCTTCTGAAGGCGAGGACCCCGGCCGGACACCGAAGGACTTCCGGTGCCCGGCCGTGTCGCGTCCGCCGGCTAGAAGTTGGGCGTGAGGAAGTCCTTCACCACGCCCATGTGCTGCATGTTGGAGGCGCCGCTGTCACTGGACAGCGCCGGGTAGATCTCCGACAGCGGCGTGTAGACGCGGCTGTCGAGCACGAGCCCGTTGGCGAAGCTGCTGGCGCCAATCACGGTGGGCACGCGGTACTGGTACAGGTCGTTGTCCACGAGCACGTGGTCGTAGGGCTTGCTGCGGCTCGCGTTGGTGCCGTCCTTGTTGTTCTTGTCCACCGGGTGCGGCCCCACGGTCGTCACCACCTGCTTGAAGGTGGTGAGGCAGGACTCGGAGCGGCTGTCGGTGTTGAAGTCGCCGCCGATGGTCAGGTAGTCGGACTCACGGACATTGTCCTTGATGAACTTCACCAGGTTGGTGGCCTCCGTGTTGCGGACGCCAGAGCCGCTGGTGAGCAGGTGCACGCTGACGGCCCAGAGATCGTGCGGCCCCGGGATGTCGATGCGCGCCCAGGCGAAGTCACGGTTGGACACCTGCGTGTCCTTCCACTCGCCGGACTCGATGATGGGGAAGCGGCTGATGATGCCGTTGGGGATCTGCGCGCCGGTCTCGCGGTAGTACGAGAAGCTCGGGCCGAAGGTCGTGTCGACCATCTCGCGGATGTCCGCCGTGGAGTTCGCCTTGTAGTTGAACTCCTGGATGAGCACGACGTCGGGCTTCACGCCCTGCATCAGCCGGATGCCGTGACCCTGGTCGTAGTCCTGGCCGTTACCGCTGGTGATGTTGGCCGCCATGATGCGGATCTTCGTGTAGCCAGCATCGGAGTCCGAACCACCGTCCGTGGTGCCCGCGTCGCCTGAGCCCGCGTCCGTGGTGCCAGCGTCCGTGGTGCCAGCGTCCCCGGAGCCCGCGTCGACCGTGGTGCCCGCGTCGACCGTGGTGCCAGCGTCCCCGGAGCCCGCGTCGACCGTGGTGCCCGCGTCGACCGTGGTGCCTGCATCCACCGTGGTGCCTGCATCCACCGTGGTGCCAGCGTCGACCGTGGTGCCCGCATCCACCGTGGTGCCCGCATCGACCGTGGTGCCCGCATCCACCGTGGTGCCAGCGTCGCTCTCGGAGCCCGCATCGGCGTCGGGGCCCGCGTCGATCGAGCGACCGCCGTCCTCTCCGCCGCCGCCCGCATCGACCGTGCTGCTGCCGGCATCCGTCCCGGTCCCCGCGTCGTTCTGGGTTCCTGCATCCACCGAGGTCCCGGAGTCCGGAGGCCTCGTCGGCTCATCACCCGGACCGCAGGCGGTCGCCAGGGTCCCCACCGCCACGAGGGCGCGGAGAAACGGGGGGAGCTTCATCGACATACGGGAACCTGAATCCTTGCTTCCGAGGGGGACGAGGGGCTGACCCGTCGGCTTCGGCGCGCCGACTGGCGCGTGATTATAGAAGTTTGCAGGGTGGCTGTCCCATGACCGCCCGTGAGGTTTTTGCTGCTCCTTTCGCAGAATCCGAGAGCCCCCATCCGCATGTATCTGCGGAAGGCTTGAATTCAAGGAAAGGCATCGCCACAACAGGCAACGACGCAGCGATACAACGCAGCGGGACGTGAGGAGTCCACGATGTCAGCACGGCAGCTCACGGTGCGTTTCCACGGCGCACTGAACGACTTCCTCGCGCCGGAGCGCCGGGGCGTGGCGTTCACGCATGCCCTGCAGGGTAGCCCTTCGGTGAAGGACCTCATCGAGTCATTGGGGCCGCCGCACCCGGAGGTGGACGTGGTGTTGGTGGACGGCGAAGCGGTGGGCTTCGAGCACCGGGCGCAACCGGACACGAGCCTCGTCGTCTACCCCGCACTCCAGGCGCCCGGTGTTCCCCCGGAGGCGCGCGTGGGACCGCCGCTCCCGGAGATGCCTCGCTTCGTGCTGGACGTGGGCCTGGGGCGGCTGTCGGGCTTCCTGCGGATGCTCGGCTTCGACACCCTGTGGCGCAACGACTTCGCGGATGATCATCTGGCGCGCTTGTCACGCCAGGAGTCGCGCGTGCTGCTCACGCGCGACCTGGGCGTGCTCAAGCGTTCGGAGGTGGTGCACGGCTACTTCCCGCGCGCCACGGATCCCGCGCACCAGTTGGTGGAGGTGGTGCGCCGCTACGAATTGACGTCGCGCATGCGGCCCTTCAGCCGCTGCATGGCCTGCAACGCGCCGCTGTCCACCGCCACGCCGGACGAGGTGCAGGGCCGCGTCCCCGAAGGCGTGGCCGGACGCCACTCCCACTTCCGCCAGTGTCCCGGCTGTCAGCGCGTCTTCTGGCCCGGCACCCACCACGACCGCATGCAGGCCCTGGTGGACACGCTGCGAAGGCTGGAGGCCGTCGGCACCTGAATCAGCGGCTCCGGGGGACCGTGGCCCACACTTCCGGGCCCCGGGGTTCGTTCTTCTCCAGCACCAGATCGAAGGTGAATTCCACCGTGCGCGCCAGCCGGAGGAAGAACTCCTTGGCGAAGGAATCGACGGAGAGGCCCAGGTCCCGCATGTCCAGCGTCACCGGAGCGCGCGAGGTGATGCGCAGGCTGGTGCCCTCCAGCACCGTCACCACCGCATCCGCCGTCACCGGCAGCTTGATGCCGGCCGCACAGACGCGCCCCCGGATGTTCACCGGGATGGCCGTGCCGAAAGGCACCGCATCCAGTTGGTAGCGGCCGTCCAGCGTGTCCACCGAGTCCAGCGTGAAGTCCACGGACTCGAGGGTCTTGAAGAAGAACTTCCCCAGGTTGAAGTCGCGGACCGGCTCACCCGTGCGCACGGAGCGGGTCTTCGCGCTCACCTGCGCGGTGCAGGTGTCCAGGCGGAGCCACTCCTCGAACCGGATGGTCGCCTCCACCTCGTCCAGGAAGCCCACGAGCGCCTTCTCCTCCAGGTCGTTCGAGGACTGCTTGCGCACCCGGAAGGTGACGACCGAGCGCTGCGGCTCCGCTGGCCCCGGCGTCTCACAGGTGAGCCGCGGGTCCGCGAGGATGGTCTTCTTGATGGCCTCCGCGTACTTCACATACCCCGTGCAACGACAGACGTTCCCGGAGATGGCCTGACGGATGCGATTGTCCAGCTGGGCCACGGGGATGGGCCTGCGGGCCAGCTGATCCATCAGCACGTCGGCCGCCATCAGGAAGCCCGGGGTGGAGAACCCGCACTGGAAGGAATAGCACTCCAGGAACTCGCGCTGCAGCGGGTGGAGCTGCTCGCCCGGACCCGGGAGTCCCTCCACCGTCGTGAAGTGCAGCCCTTCGATGGAGTCCATGCGCGCGTAGCACGCCAGCATGGCCATCTTGGGACTGCCGGGCGCCTTCTGCGCCACGACCTTGCAGGCCCCGCACGAGCCGATGCCGCAGCTGAGCTTCGTGCCGGTGAGGTTGAGCTGTTCATGCAGCACGTCGACGAGCAGGTCCTCTCCCGACGCGACGACGGTCCTCGGGGTGCCGTTGACGTGGAGGGTGTATTCGCGCTCGGTGCGATTGAGGGACTCGGTCATGGCTTCAGCGCCTCCAGCACGCGCGCGGGGGTGAAGGGCAGGACGCTCAGGCGTACTCCCGTGGCATGGGCGACCGCGTTCGCGATGGCCGGCATCACCGTGGTCATCACGGCCTCCGCGATGCCCTTCTTCCGGATGGGAGGGCCGGACTTCAGGATCTGCTGTCCTTGCGGAAGCGTCAGCAGCCGCAGCTGCACGCCCGAAGGTGGCATGTGCGTCGCCCGGGGGACCGGATAGCGGTGCAGGTTGAGCAGGCCGTCCACGCCGACGGGCGCCGGAGGGATGTTCTCGAACAGGGTCATCCCCAGTCCCATCGCGAAGCCACCGTCCACCTGGCCTTCGAGGATCTTCTGGTGGTGGACCTCGCCCGCGTCCAGCAGGGTGACGGCGTCCACGACATCAATCACCCCGGAGCGGGTGTTCACCGTCACCGCGATGAGATGACCGGCCGACGCGTAGACGCTGCGGACGTGGTGCTTCGCGTCGTTCGCCACGCCGTCGAAGGGGACGTCCACCCGGGCGACGTGCCGGTAGCCCTTCACGTCATCGGCATCGCCTCCGTGGAGGACGGCGAGCCCGTCGATGTAGCGCAGCCGCGTCGTGCCCCCCACGGTGTACTCCGAACAGGCGTACGCGTTGCGGTAGTAGGTGTGCACGATGGCGCCGGTGCACAGGCCGTCCTCCTTCGCCCGGGCGTGGGCCCTGGCCGCGAGGTCCTCCATGGGAATGGGACAACGGCCCGACGCCACCAGCTTCCCATCCTCCCAGTGGGCGTCCTCCGGGACGTCGCCCCAGATGGCCGCCGCGCACGGCTTCAGGCCGTGATCGAAGACGACCCGCGCGGCCTCCTCGACCGCGTGGATGTGGAAGAACGCCGTCACCGAAGCACTCATCGTGTTGTCCAGCTTCGGCGTGTTCCGCGGCTGGCCCGGGGCGTAGGCGCCCTTGGTCAGCCGGATGTGTTCGGAGTCGAAGCGGCCCAGCACGCCCATGACGACCCGGGACGCATCCCGGCCCAGCAGCGGTCGGGTGGCGATGGCGAGCGAAGTCTCACTGCCCTGCCCCATCTCGATGGCGGTGGAGCGCACCGTCACCTCGCCCGTCGGACCGATGCTGACCTCGGCGAAGACCGCGTCCTCGCTGGTGCCAATCGCTTGCATCGCGCAGGCGAACCCGACGCCGTACTTCACCAGCCCGTTGCCCCGGGCGGCGTACTCGGCCCGCTTCGCCTCCCGCCCGGTCCAGAGCGGCTCCTTCGCGGCCAGTGCGCAGAGATGCTCGGTGTCCAGATGGTGCCGCAGCTCGAAGCCCGTGATGTCGACGTCGTTCTGCTTGAGCAGCTTCTCGCGCCGGAACGCGATGGGATCCACGCCAACCGTGGTCGCGACCTCGTCGATCATGGACTCGATGGCGAAGGCCGCCTGCGGAATTCCGAAGCCGCGCATGGAGCCGGAGGGAGCGCCGTCCGTGCTGATGCCGTAACCGCTGATGGCGTTGTGCGTGAAGCGGTACGGCCCGGCGGCGTGGAGGGCACACAGCTGCACGACGGGCTTGGTGAGGTTCAGCACGCCGCCGCCGTCCATGGAGATGGTCGAGTCGAGCGAGTGGAGGACGTACCCGTCCTCCGGCTTCTCGGGGTCCTTGAGACCGTAGGCCAGCACGTTCTGGACCACGGCGGCGTGTCGCTTGATGCCGCTGAGGAACTGCTCGTACCGGTCAAAAGCCAGGCGCACGGGCCCGTCGCAGAAGAAGGCCGCCAGGGCCAGGTACATCGGGAAGGTGGCGAGGTCCCGTCCCCCGAAGCCCCCGCCAATCGCATAGGTCGTCAGCTCGACCCTGGGGGCCTCATCCTCGGGCCACAGGGCGGTGAGCGTCTCCACGCCTTCCCGGTCCTTGCGCGGAGACTGCGTCCCCGCCGCGATGCGCAGGACCCGCTTGCCTTCACCATCCCGGGTGAGAAAGGCGAGGCCCGTCTCCAGCTCCATGAACATCGGATCGATGCTCTGGCTGAAGAAGGTGCGGCGCAACACGGTCATCCCCTCCTCGGAGACGGACCGGCGGATGGCCTCGCGTGCCTTGTTCGCCTGGAGGTTGATGGCCCGCTTCGCGGGGTCCACGTCCGGCCCCAGCGCGTTGGGGTCGTGGTCCTTGTGCCCCTGGGAGGAGAATTCGAAGTCCTTCACCTGGCTGCGGATGAAGTGGGTGGCGCCGTAGATGGCCTCTTCCTTGGAGACCCTGGCGCCCAGCAGCGGATTGACGAGCCGCTGGATGTCCTGCTGCCACTCCACCCGCGAGCTGGCATCGAAGCGCAGCAGCGGGCTGCCTTCATGTCGGCTGGGGTCCCGGTTCCAGGTGGCGAACTTCCGCAGGTCGTGGCTCTTGCGGAACAGGAGGATGGCCACGGGCTGACCGATGTGGTCCGCGTAGCCGCCGGGCGGGGTCAGCCAGTACATCCCGAAGAAGTCGGGCGCCACGCTCTTGTCCCCCAGCGCCAACCCCTGGGCCGGGTGCACGACCGTCCGAGCCCCACCCCCACCGGGGGGCTTCTGCCTGTACGGCGCCGTGAAACCGCGCGCGTGGAGGTCCGCGGCCTGGAAGACTTCCGGCGGCTGGATCTCCAGCATCGCGAAGACCTCCGCCAGCCGCGCGTCATCCAGTCCCAGATACTTGCGGTCCGCGGAGGTGACGCGAAGCAGGTAGGCGTGACGGCACTCCCCCTCCCAGCCCAGGTCCCGCGTGTTGAAGTCGCGTCCGTAGACCTTCTTGCCGCGGACCTTGTCTTCACGGTCACCAAGGAATGGGGGCATGTGGCCCCATGACCTAACACACCCAAAGTACGGGCATGCATCCCCTCAGGGTGAGACGTCTGTCTTCAGGACAACGCTTCCCGACACTTGAGGCACACCTCGTCGCCCTGCCCCACCGCCTCCGAATACACCCAGCAGCGCGGGCACTTCGTCCCCTGGGCCGGCAGCACCTCCACGGACAGGGACGCGCCGTCACCGAACGCCTGGGACACATCCAGCGCCGTCGCCGCGTCGGAGGCCGTCTGTGCCCATTCCACCTGGCTCACGATGAACAGCCCGGGCAACTCCGACAGGTGCGCCTGGAGCAGCTCCGCCACCGGGCCCGTGGCCGACAGCACCACGCGCGCCTCCAATGACGCGCCAATGCGCTTGTCCCGCCGCGCCACCTCCAGCACGCCCTGCACCGCGCTGCGCACCGCGAAGAGCTTCGCGTAGCGCTCCGCCAGGCCAGGCGCCATCGCGCCCTTCGGCTCCGGGAAGCCCGCCAGGAACACGCTCTCCGTGTGCTCACCCGGCAGGTGCTGCCACGCCTCCTCCGCCGTGAAGCTCATCACCGGCGCGAGCAGCGGCAGCAGCACGGTGACGACCTCATGCAGCACCGTCTGCGCCCCCCGGCGCGCGGGCCCGTCCGCCTTCGCCGTGTAGAGCCGGTCCTTCAGGATGTCGAAGTACACGGCGGACAAGTCGTTGGCGCAGAAGTCCACCACCGTCGCGTAGACGAGGTGGAACTCGTAGTCCTCATAGGCCTGCCGCACCCGGGTCACCACCTGCGACAGCCGCCCGCGCGCCCACTGGTCCAGCGGCGACAGCGCCTCCGCCGGCACCGCGTCCTTCGCCGGGTTGAAGTCGTGCAGGTTGCCCAGCGCGTAGCGCAGCGTGTTGCGGATCTTCCGGTAGCCCTCCGACAGCCCCTTGAGGATGGCATCCGACAGGCGCACGTCGTTGCGGTAGTCGCTGGCCGCCACCCACAGCCGCAGCACCTCCGCGCCGTATTGCTGGATGACCTTGTCCGGCGCCACCGTGTTGCCCCGGCTCTTGGACATCTTCTCGCCGTGGCCATCCACCACGAAGCCGTGCGTGAGACACGCCTTGTAGGGCGCCACGTCGCGCGCGCCCACCGACACCAGCAGCGAGGAATGAAACCAGCCCCGGTGCTGGTCGCTCCCCTCCAGGAACAGGTCCGCCGGCACGCGCTGCCGCTTCTCCAGCACCGCGGAGGCCATGCACGCGGAGTCGAACCACACGTCCAGGATGTCCGTCTCGCGGTGGAAGTCTCCCGTGCCGCAGCGGGGGCAGCGGAAGTCCTCCCCGAGGAAGGCCTTCACCGGCGTGCGGTACCACACGCCCGCGCCTTCCTTCTCCACCGCCGCCGCCACGCGCTCCATCACCTCCGGAGACACCACCGCGTCGTCACACCCGTCGCAGTACGCGATGGGGATGGGCACGCCCCAGCTGCGCTGCCGGCTGATGCACCAGTCCGGCCGGCCCTCCAACATGCCCCGGATGCGCGACTGGCCCCACGACGGCACCCAGCGCACCTTGTCCACCTGCTCCAGCACCGCCTGACGGAACGTCTGCGTGCCGTGGAAGGCCGCGTCCATCGGGATGAACCACTGGTAGGTCGCGCTCTGGATGACGGGCTGGTGGCAGCGCCAGCAGTGCGGATAGCTGTGCGTGACCGTGTCTGACTTGTCATTGAGCAGCGCGCCCCGCTGCACCAAGAGGTCCAGCACGACAGGGTTGGCCTCGAAGACGCGCCGGCCCGCGAGCGCCTCGCCCACCGTGTCGTCGTAGCGGCCGTCCGAGCGCACCGGGTTGTAGATGTCCAGCCCGTACGCGAGCCCCACCTCGTAGTCCTCCTGCCCGTGGCCCGGCGCCGTGTGCACCAGCCCCGTGCCCGCATCCAGGGTGACGTGGCCGCCCAGCAGCACGCGCCCCTGCCGCTCCAGGAACGGGTGCTGGTACGTCACGTGCTCCAGGTCCTCGCCCGTCGCGTACGCGAGGATGCGCGAGGGGTCCACCAGCGCCGGGGACGACACCTCCCCGGTGGGAAGCTGCACGTGCTTCACCGCCAGCTCGTCCGCCTTCACCTCCGCCAGCACCTTCGCCAGCAGGTCCTTGGCCACGCACAGGACGCGGTCCTCCAGCCGGTAGAAGACGTATTCGAACGTGGGGTTCACCGCGATGGCCAGGTTCGCCGGCAGCGTCCAGGGCGTGGTGGTCCAGATGACGAAGGACACGCGCTGGCCGCGCAGCTGCGGCAGCCGCTCACCGAGCGAAGCCCCCGCGTCGAAGGCCACGTACACGGACGGAGAGGTGTGCTCCGCGTACTCCACCTCCGCCTCCGCGAGCGCCGTCTGGTCCTGGAGGCACCACGCCACCGGCTTCTTGCGGCGGTACAACATGCCCCGGCGCGCGAACGTGGCCAGCTCCCGCACCTCCTGCGCCTCGTAGGTGAAGTCGAGCGTCTTGTAGGGCGCGTCCCACGAGCCGAAGACGCCCAGCCGCTGGAACTCCGCCTTCTGGATGTCCACGAACTCCAGCGCGTACTCGCGGCAGCGCTCCAGGAGCGCGTCGCGCGACAGCGTGCGCTTGTCCAGCTTCTGTTCCTTCAGCCGCTTCTCCACCGCCTGTTCGATGGGGAGGCCATGCGTATCCCAACCGGGGATGAAGTCACACGGGCGTCCGGAGAGGTTCCGGTACTTCACCACGATGTCCTTCAACACCTTGTTGAGCGCGTGCCCGGCGTGCAGGTGGCCGTTGGCGTACGGGGGCCCGTCCGCCAGCACGAAGGGCTCACGGCCCGCGTTCTTCTCCAGCAGTTGCTTCCACACCCCGCGCTCCGCCCACCACGTGAGCAGGCGCGGTTCGAGCTGCGACAGGTTCCCCTTCATGGGGAACTCCGTGCGCGGCAGGTGGACGGTGGCGTCGAGGTCCTTGCGGGAGGGGGCGTCGCTCATGGCTCAGCGGCCGTAACATCCTCCCGCCAGGGCTTCAATCCGGACGGCCCGGGGCCGGACGCTCGCGGCGCCCCGCCCCCTGCCCTGCGTCACTCGTCGTGGTGATCCTCGTCGCCGTCGTGCCCGGTGTGCGCCGGCTTGGCCTTGGGGCCGCCCTTGGGGCACTTCTTGTTGCACTTGGCCATCGCGGTCTTCATCTTCACCGCGCAGCGCTGCATGCAGGCCTGGTTGTCCGACGTCGCCTTCGCGGACGCATGGCCCGGCTTCGGACAGGCGAGGGTGCACGACTGCATCTGCCCCCCCACCGACTGGTTGCAGTTCGTCTGACACTGGTTGGGCGCGCCGGCGAAAGCCGGAGGGGCCAGCAAGGCGACGCCCAGGGTCAGTGCTCCCATCCAGCCACGCACAGCGGTTCGGGTCTTCATGGTCATGATGATGTCCGACGCAGGGCGGGAACTCTACTTCAGCGCGGTTTCAGGCCCTTGGCGTCCAGTTGGTACTTCTTCACCAGCCGCTCGATGGACTTGCGGTGCAGGCCGCTCTCCCGGGCCGCGCGGGACAGGTTGCCCTCGCAGCGGGTGAGGACGCTGGTGACGTACTCCCGCTCGAAGTTCTCCAGCAGCTGCTCCTTGGCGTCCTTGAAGGCCAGGTGCTCGTTGAAGGGCAGCGGCCCCTCGCGGGCCTGGCCCCGGACGCGCGGGGGCAGATGGGAGGGGAGAATCTCCTCGCCCTCGGAGAACGTCAGCACGTGGGACAGGACGTTCATCAGTTCGCGCACGTTGCCGGGCCACGCGTAGGCCATCAGCAGGCCCAGGGCCTCCGCGGAGAAGCGCTTGCG
Source organism: Corallococcus sp. CA047B (assembly GCF_003612065.1). Taxonomy (NCBI): domain Bacteria; kingdom Pseudomonadati; phylum Myxococcota; class Myxococcia; order Myxococcales; family Myxococcaceae; genus Corallococcus; species Corallococcus sp. CA047B. The sequence goes on along the minus strand of NZ_RAWD01000012.1, from coordinate 30,805 downwards.
GCCGTGCTTGTCCACCACCTCCGGCTCCGCCAGGGCCTGCTTCAGGATGAGCGGGATGTCGTCGCGGCGCTGGCGCAGGGGCGGCAACTGGATGTTGATGACGGACAGGCGGAAGTAGAGGTCCTCGCGGAAGTTGCCCGCGGCGATCTCCTTCACGAGGTCGCGGTGCGTCGCCGCGATGACGCGGACATCCACCTCGATGACGTCGTTGCCGCCCACCCGGCGCACCTCGCGGTTCTCCAGCACGCGCAAGAGCTTGGGTTGCAGGTCCAGGCGCAGCTCGCCCAGCTCGTCCAGGAAGATGGTGCCGCCCTGCGCGCGCTCGAAGGCGCCGGGGCGGCCGGACGTCGCGCCGGTGAAGGCGCCCTTCTCATGGCCGAACAGCTCGCTCTCGATGAGGTTGGGCGGGATGGCGCCGCAGTCCAGCACCACCATGGGGCCCTTCTTGCGGCCGGACAGTTCGTGGATGGCGCTGGAGACCAGCTCCTTCCCGGTGCCCGTCTCCCCCTGGATGATGACGGACACGTCCATGGGCGCGATGCGCTTGATGAGCCCGAACACCTGCCGCATCTTCACGCTCTGGCCCACCATGCCGCACAGCTCGCCCTCGCGGTCGGGCTCCACCGCCACCTCCTCCTCCAGCGGCGCGAAGGTGATGACGGAGGAGCCGGCGCGGATCTGCGAACCCGGGGACAGGTAGGCCCGCTCAATGCGCCGGCCGTCCAGGAAGGTGCCGTTGGTGGAGTTCAGGTCCACCAGCAGGTAGCCGCGCTCGGTGTACTGGACCTCGAAGTGGTGGCGGCTCGCCGTGCGGTCCTCCACCAGCACCAGGTCGTTGCCCGGGTGGGCGCCGCAGCGAAGCCGCTCCTTGTCGCTGGCCATGGAGCGCCCGGTGTCCGGCCCCGCCGTCACCAGCAGCCGGCACTTGTGCAGCTTCACGCTGGCGCGCGGATCCACCACCTGCGTCTCCCCGAGCAGGGAGGACTGGGACGCCAGTTCGAGTCCCACGTCGCCTGGATTCGTGTGGATGTCGTCGGGATGCGGGTTGGAGGCGGTCATCAGTGAACGCGAGGATAGCAAAGGGAGCCCACGCACCATGCCTGACGGCCCGTGCGTGCTAGTGTCCCGCGCCCCGCATGCCCCCCCGAAAAGTGAAGCCGAAGAAGGCGCCCGTCCCGCCTGGAGCGCAGGCACCCGAGCGTGGCGACGCACCGCGCCCACGCCGCCCACGCGCCAAGAAGACCGTGGCCATCCTGTCCCGCAAGCGCTCGCTGTACTCGACGCGCCGGCTGGTGGAGGCCATCAAGGCGCGCGGGCACCGGGCGCTCGTCTTCGACACGCTGCGCTGCTGCCTGATGCTGGCCCAGGGCCGCCCGCGCATGACGTACCGCGGTGCGGAGGTGAAGGGCGTGGACGTGGTGATTCCCCGCATTGGCGCGTCCATCACCGCCTACGGCCTGGCGGTGGTGAACCACTTCGAGATGATGGACGTGCCGGTGCTCAACCCCCCCACCTCCATCGCGCGCAGCCGCGACAAGCTGCGCGCGCTCCAGTTCCTGGCCCGCGCGGGCCTGGACATGCCCAGGACGGTGATGGCGCATGACCGCGGCAACGTGCGCAAGCTGGTGCAGGAGGTGGGTGGCCTGCCCGTCATCATCAAGCTGATCAAGGGCACCCAGGGCGTGGGCGTGATGATCGCCCACACGCTGCCGGAGGTGCAGACCATCCTCGACACCTTCTGGGACCTGGGCCAGGAAATCGTGCTGCAGGAGTTCGTCGCGGAGAGCGAAGGCCGCGACGTGCGCGCGCTGGTGGTGGGCGACACGGTGGTGGGCGCCATGCGCCGCAAGGCGAAGAAGGGCGAGTTCCGCTCCAACATCCACCGGGGCGGCGAGGGCCGCGCCATCGTGCTGCCCCCGGACTACATGGAGGCCGCGGTGAAGGCCGCGCGCATCATCGGGCTGGAGGTCGCGGGCGTGGACATGCTGGAGGGCCGGCATGGGCCGCGCCTGATGGAGATCAACTCCAGCCCCGGCTTCGAGGGCCTGGAGGGCGCCACCGGTCAGGACATCGCCGGGACCATCGTCGAACACGCGTTGGTGTACGCGGGGACCCGGGGCAGTGCGCTCGTCGCGCGCGCGGGGCGTGCGCTCTAGCGGGGGGGCCTGCTAATGGTGTGACAGCAGGCACGCGAGCAGTAAATGGGCGCCTGCCCGCCTGCTTCACGGCGTGCGTGCGAGGCCTCACGGTGCGCACGGTGCCTTGCATGCTCCACAGGAATACGGGAATGCCAACCGGCGCGGATTGTCGGGGGGTGTTGGCAGCGACAGGGATGCGCCTCTAATCTGGCAACCCCCGATGAAAACGCTGCACAAGCCGCTGCAGATCACCGTCTACCAGGATGTGTTGTGCTCCTGGTGCTACCTCGCCGACCTGCGGTTGGACGTGCTTCGCCAGGAGTTTGGCGAAGCCGTCCGCTGGAGCGTGCGACCCTACCCGCTGCGGCTGCACGACGTGCTGCCCACGGAGCGCGAAGTGCGCGGATTGGTGGAAGAGGTGAAGCGCGCCCAGCGCGAAGCCGAACCCACCGCCGCGCTGCTCTCCACGGACCTGTGGCTGGGGGGTGACCCTCCCCGCTCCAGCGTGCCGGCCCTGGCGGCGCTCGAAGCCGCGCGATTGCAGGGTCCGCAGGCGCGGGCCTTCCTCGCGCGGTCCATGCAACGCGCGGCACTGGAACAGGGCGTCAACGTGTCGCGCTCGGACGTGGTGTTCGAGCTGGCATCGCGCGTGGGCCTGTCCATGAACCAGTTCTCCGCGGCCTTCCGGTCGGAAGAGACGCGCCGGCTCATCCACGACGAGCACCGGCTGGCCAACAGCCGCGGCGTGAGGGGCGTCCCCACGCTGGTCATCGGCGGCCGGTGGATGCTGTGCGGCCTGCGCGAGCTCACCGAGTACCGCGAGCACATCCTCGCGTGCCTGGGCAAGGTGACCCTGCCGCGCTCCGGCTCCGCCGAGCGGCTGGTGCACTGATCCTCCCCCCACGGCGCGCCTTCACTTCCTTTTGCGAAGGCGCGCGGTGGAGACGAAAGGACGTCAGCCGTGCAGCGGGCCCGCGACCTCATCCGAACGGGGGCGCAGCGCCAGATACATGCCCGAGATGAGCAGCTGGGCCAGCGCCATGGCGGGGATCAGGCCCACGCAGCAGGCGAAGAAGCCCGCCAGGGCGATGGCGCCCACGAGGAAGCCCACGCCCACCATGGCCAGGCGCTGGCCCCGGGCGTACTCCCAGCAGCGACGCAAGAGCTGCAGCGGGCCCGGCGGCACGTCCTCGTACGCGAGCTCCGGCTGGACGAAGTACAGCGGGAGCGTCACGTAGATGAAGGGGATGAGCAGCACCGCGGAGACACCGCCCATCACCGCCAGCACGGGCGCCACGGCGTCCCAGCGCGCGGCGGGCGACGTGTCCGCGTCCATGTTCCACGGCATGTCCCCCCCGAAGCCCGCGCCCATGGCCACCAGGAACCCCAGGGCGCCCAGGATGAGCAGCGGCACCACGATGATGGCGAAGACGACGAGCATCGTCAGCAGGTACGGCCCCACCTTGTGCATCTGGCTGAAGAGGCGCGCCACGTCCGCGCGCCCTCCCTGCAGCACGTCGAAGCACACGCGCAGGAGGCCCAGCTGCACCAGCCCCTGCACCACCAGCTGCGCCAGGAAGCCCACCAGGCTCAACACGACGGCCAGCACGGTGCTGTCCAGCGCGCTGCCGATGCCCTGGCCCAGGGTCACCAGCAGCTGCGAGCCGAAGGACACGCCGAAGCTGATCAACACCGCCAGCGACAACATGCCCCACTCGCGCTGGAAGATGGGCCAGCACACCTCCCACAGCCCACCAATGCTCCAGTTGTCCCGGTTCAGCGGGAACTCCGCGCCGAAGCGCGCCCGGCACGTGGGGCAGCGCGGGGAGGTTCCGCCCTGGCTGCACGTGTCGCACATGAAGTTGCCGCACCGCGCGCAGGTGCCCGTGGCGACCTGTTCGGGGTGCAGCGCGCAGGACGCCCCCGCCTCCCGTCCGAAATCCATGTCCGACATCCGTGTGTCTCCCTGTGGCGCGGTCCCCGGCCCCAGGCCCTGGGGCGCCCCGTGCGTCATATCAGCGGGCGCCCTTCCCCTCCGCCCTGGCAGGCAGGCCGCCGGGATGAATTAAAAGCGCCACCGGCCGTCATGAGGGCACAGAGGTTGCGGAGCGGGACGCTTTGGGGGTCCACTTCCGCGCCAGGAGATTCTCCATGAACCGCTTGCTCGCCCTGGTCGTCCCCTTCGCCCTGCTGATGGGGACCGGCTGTGTCGTGGACGGCCACTATCACCGCCCCACCCGCGCGGCCTACGTCGCCCCCGTGGTGCAGTACCGCTTCGCCGGAGCGCACCCCATCCCCGACGACTACGGCAGCGGGTGGTGCCCGGAGGACTACAGCCACGTCCACGACTACGAGCCGCCCCAGGCGTCCTACGTCTACACCGACGACGTCTACTACTACCGGGGCCCGACGCTGGTCTGGTACTGGGACTACCACCCCATCCCCAGCGGCGGTTACTGCAGCTTCCACGGGCGCCACTCGCACGACTTCTACCCGCACGGCTCCTGGGGCCATGGGTACTCGTATGACCGCGGCAGCCGGGGCTACCGCTGGGACCGGACCCACGCGGCCTCCGCCGGGAACATCCGCTACAACACCGGCCCGTCGCGTCAGGCGGCTCCGTACAACGGCAACGGCAACAGCAACGTGGGCCGCCGCGGCCCTCCGGGTGGAAATGGCACCGGCGCCCGTCCGCCCAGTGGTTCCTCCAACAACGGCTGGGGCCGCAGCAACGCCGCCCCCGCCGCGAACAGCCGGCGTGACAACGACGACGACAACAAGGGCAACAGCGGTGGCTGGGGCAGCCCCGGCAACAAGAGCCGCGACGACGACAAGGACAACGACAGCCCCCGCAGCAACGGCAACAGCGGTGGCAACGGTGGCGGCTGGAGCAGCCCTGGCAACAGCGGGAGCAGCAGCGGCAACAGCGGGAGCGGCAGCAGCGGCAGTGGCCGGAGCAGCAGCGGCAACAGCGGCAGCAGCGGTGGTGGCTGGGGCAGCCCCAGCGGCAGTGGCCGAAGCAGCAGTGGTAGCAGCGGCAGCAGCGGCAGCAGCGGCCGGAGCAGTGGCAGCAACGGCCGGAGCAGTGGCAGCAGCGGCGGCGGCTGGAACACGGGCAGGTAGCTTCAGCACCCACAACAAAGGCGGGGCGCGCGGGTAGGCGCTCCGCCCGCTCCCTGGCATCCCACGCAGGACCCCGGCACCGGGCGCGGCCTTCCGTCACTGGCGGAAGGCAGGCTCCCGGTGCCGACGTGTTTTCAACATCCGGAAGCCTCGCCGTCCCAGGCCTCCTGCCCTCGCGCACACCGGGGCGTCCTGCAGGGGACGGACGGAGCCCGGCGACGGATTGCGATCGCGACGGACCGTGAAGATGTTGCGGCGCGATGAGACACTTTATTCGGGCGGCGGGTGGTGCCGTGCTCGGGCTGGTGGCACTGGCCTGTGGCGACGGCGGCTTCACACCGGACCCCGGCGTGCGGACCGAGGACGCCGAGGCCGTGGACCTGGAAAACCTTCGCATCCTCGTCAGCGGTCAGGCCGCCGTGTTCCCGGAGGCCGTGCGCGCAGGAGCGCCTTCGCTGGCCGGGATGGCGCTCACCGTCGAGGAGCCCCTGCGCGTGGCCGTCAACGACGCGGCCGCCACCTTCGCCACCGGTGAGGTGTCCGAGGACGGCGCGTTCCGCATCACCGACGTGCCCGTGCGCGACATCCACCAGGGGCTGGGGGTGGGGCTGGCGCACGACGGCCTCGTGCGCAGCACCACGCTCATCTACGACACCGCCTTCACCGGCACCCGTCCACGAACGGACATCATCGACGCGCACGCGTGGGCCCTGCCCATCGCCTTCGTCGACCAGCTGGGCACCGCCGTGGGAGCGCCCCGGCTCGTGGGTCACACCGGCGACCCGGCGGCCACATTGGCCACCGCGGGCTTCGTGCTCGGACGCGTGGTGGACCTGAACGGTCAGCCCGTGAGCGGTGTGCGCGTGGCGCTTGATCGCGCGGAGCTGGCGGACCGGCTCTACTACCCGTCCGAGGACCTCACCTCGGTGAGCCAGGCGGGCACCGCGTCCCACGGACTGTTCCTCTATGTGCACTCCGCTGCCGGTGTGGAGTCCTTCCAGGTGTCCGTTGAAGGTCAGGACGCCTACGTCGCGCGCAACGTGGACGCCGGCCCCGGCCTGGGCGTGGTGCTCACCGTGTATCCGGGACGCTACGCGCCGTAATTTCCCCTCGATACGAGGCCTCCCGCGAGGGGCCTCCCTCAAGGGAGCCTGGACCCGCCTTCCGCCGCCGCACGATGTCCGGCCGTTGTCGTATCTCACCCCGACAAGTCGGATATCCCTGCCTTCGGCGGACATGCGACGGCCCTGGCGTCGTATTGCCGGAGCGGCCCTTGAGGCGTGATGTTGTGGGCAGGTGCGATGCTGGCGTTCCGGGGGGGACGCGGACAATGAGCGGCCGATCCATGCCACGAAGCACGGCGTTGGTCCGTGCCCTTGCGCGCAGTTCCGCGGCCGCCGCCTGCCTGGTGGGCCTGTTGGTGCTGGTGGGTTGGGCACTGGACGTCATGGTGCTCAAGTCCATGGGCGCCGCGCTGCCGGCGATGCGGCCCAGCGCCGCGCTCGGATTGATGTTCGCGGGCGGCGCCCTGGGCCTGCGCCTGCGGTGCGGCGCGAGCCCCCGACACCGCCAGTTGGGCACCGTGCTGGCCTGGGCCACCGCCGTCGTGGGCGCGGCGAGCCTCGTGGACGGGCTCGTCATCGGGGGCATGCGGGGCGGACTGGATGCGCTGTTCCTGCGCCTCTTCGGCGAGGACGGCTTCGCGTCGCCCGGCATCAAGCCCTCGCCGCTGACGTCGCTGTGCCTGATGCTGCTGGGCCCGGCGCTGGCGCTGCTGGACAAGGGCTCTCCCCAGCGGCTGTCCTGGTCCGACGCGCTGGTGGCGCTGGCGCTGATGGCGGCGCTGCTGGGCCTCAACGGCTTCCTGCTGGGCCCGCTGGTGACGCCCGCCGTGCCGTTCTTCCAGGAGCGCAGCATGGGGCTGCACACCACCTGCATGCTCATCCTCCTGGCGGTGGGCACGCTGTGCGCGCGTCCGGACCTGGGGCTGATGGCGCGGCTCACGCAGGACACGCTGGGCGGCTTCGTGGCGCGGCGGCTGGTGCCGGTGACGCTGATGGGGCCGCCAGTGCTGGGGCTGACGCTGGTGGTGATGCACCTGTCGGGCAGGCTCAGCCACGACGCGAAGTTCCCCCTCTTCGCGACCGTGGTGGCCGCCGGCGGCGCCACGCTGGTGCTGATGGCGGCGCGCGCGCTGGACCTGCTGGACACCGAACGCAGACGGGCCACCACCGCGCTGGAGGCCTCCGAGGTGAGATTCCGCACCTTCCTGGACACCGCGCCCGACCCGATGGTCGTGCTGGACGCCACCGGCCGCGTGCGCTTCGCCAACGCGGAGGCGGAGCGCGTGTTCGGCTACCGGCGCGAAGCCCTGCTGGACCGGAGCGTGGAGCTGCTGGTGCCCGAGGGCCTGCACGGCCCGTCCAACCCCAGCGCCACGCCGCGCCCCACCGGAGGCGGGCGGATGGTGTCCGGCCGGCGCCAGGACGGCACCTGCGTGCCCCTGGAGGTGCGGCTGTCCCCGCTGGAGGGCGAGGAGGACGCCACCACCATCGCCGTCCTGCGCGACGTCACCGAGCGCCGCGAACTGGAGAAGCTGCGCGAGGAATACGTGGGCCTCATCTCCCACGACCTGCGCAACCCCCTGCACACCATCAACCTGCGCGCCCACCTGCTCCAGCGCGCGCTGCACGAGCGGAAGCTGGAGCGCGAGGGCCACATGACCCAGGCCATCATCCACAACGTGGAGTGGATGAACACGATGATCGAGGAGCTGCTGGAGGGCTCACGCCTGGAGTCCGGCAGTGTCACCCTGCGCCGCGAGTCGCGCGACCTGGGCCGCTTCCTGGAGGAGGTGCTGGAGCGCGACGTGGCCCCCGACGCGCGCGAGCGCTTCCGGCTGCACCTGGGGTGCTCGGTGCCCCCCGTCCTCATGGACGCCGCGCGGGTGGAGCGCGTGGTGACCAACCTCCTGACCAACGCCATCAAATACAGCCCCAAGGGCACGCCGGTGGACGTGCGCCTGTCCGCCGTGCACGACCAGGCCGTGGTGTCGGTGAGCAACCTGGGCGCGGGCCTGGCCGCCCGCGACGCCGCGCGCCTGTTCGACAAGTACTACCGCACCGAGGATGGACGCTCCGCGGACGGCAAGGGGCTGGGCCTGGGGCTCTACATCAGCCGGCTCATCGTGGAGGCCCACGGCGGCCACATCTGGGTGGAGAGCGAACCGGACCAGGGCGCCACCTTCTTCTTCAGCGTGCCGCTGGACGTCGCCTCGAAGCCCGGCTCCACGGAATCCGAAGCCACCGAACCCGAGGCCGTGAGGCAGCGGGCCGGCTAGCGGGACGTGAACCAGCGGGGCAGCCAGTCCGCGCCCTTCGCCGTGGTGAGCCGCGTCTGGCCCGTGCCGTCCGCGCGCATCAGGTACAGGTCGGTGTCGCCGTCGCGCTCGGAGACGAACACCAGCGCCTTGCCGTCCGGACTCCACGCCGGCATGTCGTCGCGGTGGGTGCCGTCCGTGAGCGCCACCGGAGCGCCGCCCGCCACCTGCGCCACCCAGATGCGGCTCTTGCCGTCCGCCGACCGCGCCACGTACGCCACGCGCTGGCTGTCCGGGCTGAACACGGCCTCGCGCTCGTCGCCCGCGTAGCCCTCGCCGGACAGCACGCGCAGGTCGGAGCCATCCGGCCGCACCAGGTACATCCGCTCCCGGCGCTCGCGGTTGCTCACGAACAGGAGCCACTTCCCGTCCGGGCTCCATCGCGGCGAGCGGTCCTCCATGTAGAACGTGGTGATGCGGCGCGGCTCGCCCGTGCCGTCCGCGCGGTAGACGTAGACCTCCGGATCCCCGTCGCCACTGCACACGCACGCCACCTGCGTGCCGTCCGGGGACACGTCGGGCTCGAAGCAGCCCTGCTTCACGTGCGTCACCTGCGTGTCCACGGCGTTCGCGGTGGGCAGCGCGCGCACCACGTCGCTGAAGCCCTGGGCGTCCGACTCCGTCACCAGCCACGTGCCGTCCGGGCCCCAGCTCGCGTTGCGCGCGCGGGTCCGGGGCGGATGCAGCGCCACCGTCGCGCCGCCATCCAGGGGCTGGACTCGCAGCTGCTGGAACACGCGCCCGTTCGCCTCGCCCGACGCCACCACCAGCACCTGGCGGCCATCCGGTGACGGGGGACCGGGGTATTCATCCTCCGGCGCGGAGGTGACCTGCGTCTCCTGCCCGTCAGGCGTCACCCGCCAGACGTCCTTCTGTCCCGCCCGTTCGGAGAGGAAGACGATGGTGCCCGGCAGGGCCCTGCGCTCCGCTTCCGACAACTGCGACGGGGTACCCGGGGCCGCGGGGGAAGCGCCGCCACAGCGGCCCTCGCACCCCACGGCGCCCAGCAACCCGAGCACGGCGCACCACGTCCGTGCCCGGAGGGGCCCCAAACGCGCCTTCCGTTCAAGGCCCCGTGCCTTCACCTCAGCGCACCCGGACGGCGTCGGCGATGACCACCGAGCCCGCGGCCTGCCAGCGGCTCAGCTGCACCTTGTTCCAGCCGGCGGTGAAGCTGTACGAGCCCAGCTGCACCCACTGGCCGCCGTTGGCCTGCTGGTTCACGGTCGCCGTGCCCAGGTTGGTGCCGGCCGCGTTGAAGGAGATGAACGCCGCGGCGGAGGAGCGGTTCGTGCCCGCCACCCACCACGCGTCCACCGTGCGCGTCTGCGCGGTGGGCAGGTAGAACCAGAACGTCGCCGGCTCGGAGATGGCCTCCGTGGCCGCGTAGTAGTAGCCGCTGCCGTAGTAGCCGGCGCTGGTGCCCGCGGTCCACGTGCCCGTCAGCTCGAAGCGCGCCTGGGCCGCGTCGTTGTTGGCGCTGTTGCTGTCGATGATGATCTGCCCGGTGGGCGTCGTGGTGCCGCAGTAGCTGTTGATCTTGCTCAGGTAGGACGACCACGGCCAGTTGGGACCCGGGTCCGTGCGCGTCGCGGGCTGCAGCTTGCCGTGCGCCACGATGTGGTAGCTGTCCTTCAGGATGGCGTTGTCGCGCGCGATGTCGCACGACAGCTTGGCGGACGCGTCAATCTGACCGGCCGGGAAGCTGGTCTGGCTGGCGAAGCCGCCGTGCTCGATGCCGATGGTGAAGTGGTTGGACTGCGTGCCGTTGAGCCAGCACTCCTTGCTGCTGTTGAGCGAGCAGTCGTACGTCGCGCCGATGTGGAAAGCGCGGTTGGCCTCGTTCACCAGCTGGGACACTTCGCTGCCGCTCTCGTTCACCACGTAGTGCGCGCTCACGCCCGACGCGCTGTTGGTGAGCCAGCTCCAGCACGAGGAGTAGCTGCCTTCACACGTGTGGATGATGATCATCGACGGGTCGCCCGCCGCGCCCGACGTGCGCGCGCCGTAGTTGCTGCTGGGCGCCGGACGCCAGATGGACGCCGCGTAGTTCGGCCCCGCCGCCATCGCGCGGACCTGGGGGCGCTCGAACTTCGCCTCCACCTTCACGGGCTCCAGCGTGGCGGCCACGGAGCCGTCCGTGTTGAGCGCCACCGCGCCCTCGTTGATGACCGCGTACACGCCCTTGTGCACGTGCTCCGCCTGCGCCTCCACGTTGCTGATGCCGCTCAGCCGCGCCACCACGGACGCCCACGCGCCCAGGTCCCCGCGCTCCACCTTCGCCTCGGTGGCGAACTGGGAGAGCAGCGCCGCGCCCGCGCGGATGTTCGCCGCCGCGTCCGTGCGCACCGCTTCCGCCGACACGCCGGCCAGCGCCGCGCCCTGCTCCAGGTCCGCGCCGCGCAGGGCCATCAGGCCGAACGCGGGCTGCTGGCCCGGGAACTCCTCCGTGCCCCGCACCATCTGCCAGCGCGTCTCCGTGTAGGAGACCGCCTTGAGCAGCTCCGCCGGGACGTTGAACTCCTGCGCGGCCTGCGCGAACAGCGGATCCAACTCACGCGGCTGGGCGCTGCCGGCCGTGTCCGTCGGCTGCGACGGCGTCTCGGTCTCGGAAGGGGTGGGCTCCGTGGGCTGCGCCTGAGGACCACACGCGGACAGCACCAGGGCGGCGGCGGCCGCCGCGAACGGATTGCGGAACGTTGACATGAGGGAACTCCAAAGTCGGGGGAGGACTCCATGACCCACCCCCGCATTTCCACGGGAGAGGCCCACGTCACTTCTACAGCACCACGCGTGCCAGCCCGTCCGGCCCGTCACCTTCGTCCAGTTTTCTTCCGCGACCGGTACATCCATGCACCACCCTCGCGAACCCCGTCCGACACCCCTTGACTCCAAGCCCCTGAAATCATGGAATTGCCTACATCCCAGGGCCCGTGGATGCGGACCGACGGTGCGAGTGGTGCATGCTTGTCGCACTGACGTGTTTCAGGACATCCGTGACGTAACGTTTTGTTACATCTTTTCCTGTATCAGGTTGGAATTCGGACAGGAGCGGACCGCACGGGCGGCGGGCCCGGGCGGAGGGCGGGTGCGAAGGGCCACCACGGGGGCGGGCCATCCGCTATGACGCCAGCATCATGCGGCTCTTCGGCATTGGCGACACACACCTGCCCTCCACGCGGCAGAAGGACATGCACCGCTTCGGTTGGACGGACCATCCGCTCCCGCTGCAACGCGCGTGGGACGAACGGGTGCGGCCGGAGGACGTGGTCATCGTCGCGGGCGACATCTCCTGGGCCACGCGGGCGCACGAGGTGATGGACGACCTGGCGTGGCTGGACGCGCGGCCCGGACGCAAGGTGCTGGTGCGCGGCAACCACGACTACTGGTGGGGTGACTCCGCGTCCAAGCTGCGCAAGCTGCTGGAGCCGTTCCGCACGCTGGAGGGCTTCCTCCACAACAACGCGGTGGTGATGGGCCCGTGGGTCATCGCCGGCACGCGGCTGTGGACCGCGCCGGAAGCGCCGCCCATGCCCGGCGGGGAGATGGGCGACGAGCCGTCCGACGCGGGCTACGTGGAGCGCGAGACGCGAAGGCTGGCCACGTCGCTGGAGGACGCGCGCAAGAAGGAGCAGGCCAGTCCCACGCCGCTCACGCGCATCGTCGCCGTGCACTTCCCGCCGGTGTACGCCAACGAGCGGCCCACCGCGTTCAGCGCCCCCATCGAAGCGTTCGCGCCCAAGGTCTGCGTCTACGGCCACCTGCACGCGGGCGGAATCAGCGCGGGCTTCACCGGGGACCGGGGCGGCGTGCGCTACGTGCTCGCCTCATGCGACGCCGCCGGCTTCGCGCCCCTGCTGCTCGACGAGCGCTGACGGCGCCCCCGTGCGTTTCCTTCCCCGTGCTTGACGGGCTGGGATGCACCCGACCCACCACGTCGTCCTGTCCGCCCTGACACCCGGCGTTGTGCAGGGGAATCCCACCGGGTAGGAGTCACGGGGCAGGTGCTTTGTCGACAGACGGGAGTGTCCCGTTAAGCTGGGGTTCGCTTCCTCACCACCGGGAAGCAAGGAGTTGGAAGTCATGCCGTCGGACAAGACCGAGCTCGCCGCCAGGATCGCCATCCTCCAGTCCGGGGATTCGGTCCGAGGGCTCATCTTCAAATCCGTGTTCAGCCTGGTGCAGCAGCACGCGGGCGCGAACGGGATGGAGAAGGTTCGCGTGGGGGAGCTGGACCACGACTACGCGGAGCTGCGCTCGTATCCGGCGAAGGAGCTGCTCTTGCTGCTCTACACCGTGGCCGACCTGCTGGAGGGCCAGTTGGGCTCGCCGGAGGCCGTGTTCCAGGCGTGCGGCGAGGTGAGCATCACGCGCTACTCCACCGGGCCGGGGATGCTCATCTTCGGCATCATCTCCCGAGGCGACCCGCAGAAGCTCTTCGCGGGCGCGCAGATGGCGTACAGCGCGGCGGTGTCCTACGGCAACCGCGAGTACCTCACCACGGGGACCAAGTCCGGCACCCTGCGCATGCGCCGGGACATGATGCCGCCCGCGTACCACGTGGGCATCCTCACCGGTTCGCTCAAGGTCCTGGGGCTCACGGGCAACGTCACCGCGAAGCAGCAGGGCCTGGACCGCGTGGACTACGACATCCAGTGGAGCTGAGGGCCGCGGTCCTCCCGCGCCCGCCGCTCCCCGCACCGCGTCGCCGCTGCTTCAGTCGACGCGGGTGAAGGTCACATCCAGCTGCGCGACGACGCGCTCGCCGACGGACGCGAAGCACTCGAACGTGTGGTCCGCGCCGCGCACCCTGGTGCGGCGTGAGCCGAACACCACCGTCTGCCCCGCGTAGGCCAGGCTGTCCGCGGACAGCTTCACGTCCTTCGCCACGAAGCGGGCGGTGTCGCACTGCTCCAGCGAGCGGCCCAGCGTGGTCGCCATGCGCGTCATCCCGCCCGCGACGACGGCCACCGGCATCACCGGGTGCATCGCGAAGTGGCCCTTGCACAGCTCCGTCGTGACGACCAGCGACGAGCGCAGGGTGTCCCCGTCCATCCGCCAGTCCGACAGCTCCAGCGGCTTGCTGTACGGGTTCTGCCGCAGCTTCGCCCACTCCTCCGGGGTGCGCTGCACGTTGTCCGCGGGGCGGGGGGCGGCGCGCATCTCCAGCTTCGCCTGACCGAACAGGCGGGTGAAGGCGGCGGCGGACAGCACGTTGTAGTCCACCTCCAGCCGGAACAGCGGCGTGCCGTCCGACGCGGAGAGCAGCGTGCGCGCCGTGCAGGTGCGCTTGCCCGTGTACTCCGCCTGCGCCAGCGCCCACAGCAGGTCCGTGGTGCGCTCCTGCGGCTGCGACGACAGCCACTGACCGCGCGCGGCGCTCGCCAGGTAGAAGTGCTGCCCGTCCTTGGGCGCCACCAGCGCGGAGGCACAGGAGCCCAGGATGGCCAGGTGACGGCCCGCCTCGCCCAGTCCAATCGGCATCGCCTGCGCGTCGGGGTCCATCTGCACCGGCACCCGAGCCACCACCTCACCCGGCAGCACCGTCACGTCCTTGAGCGCGAAGTACGGATCACGCACGCAGATTCGCGGGTACAGCTCCTGCGCGCTCAGCACCGTGTACGGCGCCGCCTCCGACAGGGGCATCAGCGGGCGCTCGGCCCACGGCATGACGGACTTCACGGCGGAAACCGAGGAGGACATGGAGGCAGGGGCGATGGCCTGGAGCATGGAAGGCTGACCTCGTTTCAGACGCCGGGTGTCGGGGGACACCTGGCCGCAGGGTAACCAAGTTCTCGTACGCCGGGACAGGATTATTTCTGCCCCGCGAAAAGATTCTCGATTCATCGGCCAAAGTGTTGCTGCCCTACCGTATTTTTTTATCCAAACCGGAATTCGTAGACGTCGGCGGTGCAAGATGAAGCAGCCGAGCGCCTGCGTAAAGCCCTGGTTGGACCCCACTGTCGGCCACTGAAGGGTCGTTCCGACCCCAGGGCAACCCCTGAAATCCCAATGATTCCAGGGGCTTGTACCTCGAAAGGTGTTCGGAACAAAGAAATGACCCCGCGTGAAGAGTGAGAAGATTCTCTTTTCGCGGGGTGAAGTCCTCGTGCGTCAGGTTCCGGGGCGCCGGAAATCCTGGCGCCGGCCTACAGCTCCACCTGGCTGCCCAGCTCCACCACGCGGTTGGGCGGGATGCGGAAGTAGGCGGTGGCGCTGCGGGCGTTGCGGCTCATCCAGGAGAAGAGGGCCTCGCGCCAGCCGGCCATGGCGCGCTTCTTGGTGGGGATGAGGGTCTCGCGTCCCAGGAAGAAGCTGGTGCCCATGAGCTGGAACTGGAGGCCCTTCTCCCGGCAGCGCTTGAGGATGTCCGGGATGCTGGGGTTCTCCATGAAGCCGTAGCGGGCGATGACGCGCACGAAGCCCTGCTCCAGGGGCTCCACCTCCACGCGCTCGGCGCCCACCACGTGGGGAATCTCCTCGGAGATGATGGTAAGCAGCACCACCTGCTCGTGCAGCACCTTGTTGTGCTTGAGATTGTGCAGGAGCGCGGGCGGGGTGCCCTCCGGGTTGCCCGTCATGAAGATGGCGGTGCCGGGCACGCGCACCGGCGGGTGGTCCCCGAAGCTGCCCAGCAGGTCCTTGAGGCTGATGCTCGACGCGCGCAGCTTGGCCGCGAGGATGTCGCGCCCCCGCTTCCACGTGGTCATCAGGGTGAAGATGCAGACGGCGAGCAGCAGCGGGAACCAGCCGCCGTCGACGATCTTCGTGGCGTTGGCGCCGAAGAAGGCCAGGTCCACCAGCATGAACAGCCCCGCGATGGGCAGCGCCACGGCGCGGCGGACGCCCCAGCGCTCGCGGGCCACCACGTAGGCGAGCATCGTGGTGATGCCCATGGTCGTCGTCACCGCGATGCCGTACGCGGCCGCCAGCCGGCTGGAGGAGCCGAAGCCCAGCACCAGCGCCACCACGCCCACCAGCAGCGCGCTGTTGAGGCCGGGCAGGTAGATCTGCCCCATCTCCTCCGCGGACGTGTGCACCACCTCCATGCGCGGGCAGTAGCCCAGCTGCATCGCCTGCCGGGTGGTGGAGAAGGAGCCGGAGATGAGGGCCTGCGAGGCAATCACGGCGGCGGCGGTGGACAGGGCGACGAGCGGGTACAGCGCCCAGTCAGGAGCCAGCAGGAAGAAGGGGTTTCGGGCGGCCTCCGCGTGGCGCAAGAGCAGCGCGCCCTGTCCCAGGTAGTTGAGCACCAGCGACGGCAGCACCAGCATGAACCAGGCGCGCCGGATGGGCCCCGCGCCGAAGTGGCCCATGTCCGCGTAGAGCGCCTCGCCGCCCGTCACCACCAGGATGACGGCGCCCAGCACCAGGAAGCCGTGCCACCCGTTGTCCATGAAGAAGGTCACGGCGTGCACGGGCGACAGCGACCAGAGCACCGCGGGGTTGTGGATGAGCTCCTTCACGCCCAGCACCGCCAGCACCAGGAACCACACGCACATCAGGGGACCGAACACCGCGCCGATGCCGGCCGTGCCCTTGCGCTGCACCAGGAACAGCAGCGCCAGGATGACGAGCGAGATGGGGATGACGTACGGCTCGAAGACGGGGGTGGCCACGCTCAGGCCCTCCACCGCGCTGAGCACGGAGATGGCCGGGGTGATGACCCCGTCGCCGTAGATGAGCGCCGCGCCGAACAGGCCCAGGGTGATGAGCAGGGGCCGCGCGCGGTGCGACTGGCCTCGGGGGCGCTGCATGGCCAGGGCCATCAGCGCCAGGATGCCGCCCTCGCCCCGGTTGTCCGCGCGCATCACGAAGATGAGGTACTTCACCGACACGATGATGATGAGCGACCAGACGATGAGCGACAGCACGCCCAGCACGTTGGCCGGCGTCGGGGTGACGCCGTGCGTGCCGGTGAAGCACTCGCGCAGGGCGTACAGCGGGCTGGTGCCGATGTCTCCGTAGACGATGCCTACCGCGCCCAGCGCCAGCATCGCGATGCGTTTGGGGGAATCCGGCCCCTCCGAGGAGGGGGCCGTTGAATCCGAGGGTGCGTTCACGGCCCCCGCTTTAGCCGAACCCCGGGCCGCCGCAACCGTGGCCACGTCCCTCCTCTGCTTTCCAAGCACCGCCGGGTGTTCCCATGTGGGCACCGCCCCCCTTGCCCCCCAGGGCGCCGCTCCCGGGAACGAGGCGCGTGCGGTCCACCAACGGTTCCGGGGTTTGGGTGTCCTGCATCCGTGAAAGCGGGGATGGCGGGACCCGGGACGCACTGCGTGCAGAGGGCGAACGTGGTTCCATGGAGGGGCAGCGGGGGGATGGCATGACGATGGTGGCGACCAGCAGGCTGGGCGAGGCGCGGCATTTCGGGGCGCATGCCCCGGAGATCGAGGAGCGGCTGGCGCTTCTGGCCGAGGCCTCCAGGGTGTTGGCGGATGCATCGCTGGAGCCTCCCGCGGTGATGGAGCGGCTGTGCGGGCTGGTGGTGCCGCTGTTGGGGACCGCGTGCGCGCTGCGGCTGCTCTCGGAGGACGGGCTGTGGCTGCGCACGGTGGCGTCGGCGTCATCGGCGCCGGAGTCCCGGGTGCGCTTCCAGGCGCTCATCTCCCAGCGGATGCGCGCGGACGAGGGCGTGGCGGCGGAGGTGCTGGACACGGGCGAGGCGCAGCGGGTGGAGGCGGTGCTGGTGCTGCCCCTGCGGGCGCGCGGGCGAGCGATGGGGACGCTGACGGTGTGGCGGGACGCGCCGGAGCCCCGGACCAGCGAACCGTTCGAGCCGTTCGACCCCGGAGAGCAGCTGCTGTTGCAGGAGCTGGCGGACCGGGCGGCGATGGCGCTGGACGTGGCGCGGGCGTACGCGGCGGAGCGGCAGGCCCGTCAGGCGGCGGAGGTGGCGGCGGGCAGGCTCTCGCGGCTGCAGCACGTCACCGCGGAGCTGTCGGAGGCGCTCACCGCCGCGCGCGTGGCGGAGGTGGTGCTGGAGCAGGGGCTGGCGGTGGCGGACGCGACGGGCGGGGGGCTGTGGCTGGTGGATCCGGACACGGCGCGCGTCACGCTGCTGCGCTGCGCGGGCTGCACCCCGGACGCGGAGGAGCGGCTGCGGCGGGTGCCCCTCACCGGGGAGGCGCCGGCGGCCCGCTGCCTGCGGGATTTGCGGCCCGTGTGGCTGGAGCGCGGGGACGCGCTGGAAGGGATGAAGAAGCCCGCCCCGTCGTCGGCGTGTCTGCCCCTGGTGGCGGACGGCCGCGCGCTGGGGGCGCTGGTGTTCGCGTTCAGCGTGCCGCACGGGTTCGACGAGGACGAGCGGGCCTTCCTCCAACTGGTGGCGCACCACGCGGCGCAGGCGCTGTCGCGGGCGCGGCTGCTGGAGCGGGAGCAGCGGGCGCGGGCGGCGTTGCGCGAGGCGCACCAGACGCTGGAGGCCATCATCCAGGCGAGCCCCGCGGCCATCATGTTGTTGGACCCGGACGGCACGGTGCGGCTGTGGAATCCGGCCGCGGAGCGGATGCTGGGGTGGACGGCGGAGGAGGTGACGGGGAAGGTATTGCCGGCGGTGCCGCCGGAGCACTGGGATGCGTTCCGGCACAGCCTGGAGCGCGCCACGCGGGGCACGGTGCTGGACGGCGCGCACCTGGCGGGGCGCAGGCGGGACGGCAGCGCGGTGCAACTGGCGGTGTGGACGGGCCGGGTGCACCCGGCGAACGGGCCGCCGCAGTGCCTGAGCATGATGGTGGACATCACCGAGCGTCAGCGGGGCGAGGCGGCGCAGCGCTTCCTGGCGGAGGCCGGCGGGGTGCTGGCGGGGAGCCTGGAGGAGGAGGAGACGCTGGAGCGCGTGGCGCACCTGGCGGTGCCGGCGTACGCGGAGACGTGCGGCGTGTTCCTGGAGGACGAGTCCGGCGGGGTGCGGTGCGTGGCCACGGCGGGCGGGGGCGAGCCCGGCGAGGTGCCGCCTCCGGGGCTGGCGGTGGTGATGCGGGTCATCCAGTCGGGGCGGCCGGAGACGCGCTCGGGGTTGTCGGACGGGGACCCGACGAGCGCGCACGCGGGCGGGACGTTCGCGTACCTGTGCGTGCCCTTGCAGGTGCGGGGGCACACGCTGGGGGCGCTGACGTTCGTCACGTCGAAGCGGGCGTACGACGCGCAGGACCTGGCGCTGGCGCAGGAGCTGGCGCGGCGGGCGGCGCTGGCGCTGGACAACGCGAGCCTCTACCGGGACGCGCGGCAGGCCATCCGGCTGCGCGAGGAGTTCCTGTCCATCGCGAGCCATGAGCTGAAGACGCCCATCAGCGCGCTGGTGCTCCAGGTGCAGAGCCTGATGGCGGGGCTTGCGCGTTCGGGGGCGCAGTTCGATCCGGAGCGCCTGCGGCGGGGCCTGGAGCGGGTGGACCGGCAGGTGAAGCGGCAGACGCTGCTGGTGAACGACCTGCTGGACGTGTCGCGCCTGAGCGCGGGGAAGCTGGAGCTGGTGCTGGTGCCACTGGAGCTGGGTGCGCTGGTGCGGGAGGTGGCGGAGCGCTTCGAACCGGAGTTCGCGCGCTCGGGGACGCCGCTGGAGTTGTCCCTGGCGCCGGAGGTGCGCGGGCAGTGGGACCGGCTGCGGTTGGATCAGGTGCTCACGAACCTGATGTCCAACGCGCTGAAGTACGGCCGGGGCAACCCGGTGCGCGTGGAGTTGGACGTGGTCGAAGGCAGGGCGCGGCTGCGGGTGAAGGACGGCGGCATCGGCATCGCGAGGGAGCACCTGCCGCGCCTGTTCCACCGCTTCGAGCGCGCGGTGTCCGAGCGCAACTACGGCGGCTTCGGGCTGGGGTTGTGGATCGCCCGGCAGATTGTCGAAGCGATGGGCGGCTACATCGAGGTGGACAGCGTCCTGGGCGAGGGCTCCACGTTCCGCGTGGAGCTGCCGCACGGGTGAGGGTCAGCGGCGCAGGACGGTGGGAAGGCCCTCGGCGATGACGCCACAGCCGCGCTCGGGGGACCGGGGGTGCAGGACGTGGCAGCGTTCAGGACCCGCGCAGTCCGTGTCCTGGGTGCAGGGCTGGACGCAGTAGCCGCTGGCCGCGTCGCAGGTGAGCCCCCGGGCGCAGGGGGTGGCTTGCGAGCAGCGCGTGCGGCATTCGAAGGCCTGGGTGTCCAGGCTGGGCTCCGCGAAGCCGCGCAGGCAGTCCTGGTTCTCGGCGCAGGGCGCGTCGTCCTGACAGGCGGGACCCACGAAGGGCTGGCAGACGGGCACTTCGCCGTCGTAGCCCTTCTCGCAGCGCTGGCCCTGGGCGCAGGGGCGGTCGCGGCAACTGGGGATGCAGGCGCCGCGCACGCGAAAGGCGTTCGTCGCGCACTCGGTCCCCAGGGTGCAGGTGTCGGGGTCGTGCACGTCGCACGGCAGGCCGCAGCGCTCCTGGAGGCAGAGCAGTCCCGGGACACAGGTGTCCTCCGGTTCCGGACCGGAGGCCGAGCACCGCTCACCGGCGACGCGCAGGCCCAGGCGGGTGCAGCGGCGGAGGCTCAGGCCGGACGCGGAGGTGTCCACGGGGTGGCAGGTCTCCCAGGACATGCAGTCGGACGCGTCGTCGCAGAAGCCGCGCAGCGAGCGGCATTCGCGGAAGCCGAAGTCCGGGCGGTGCGCGCACACCTGCCCCGGGGGACACGCGTCATCCGCGTCGCAGAGGTCCCGGCAGGACAGCGAGGCCTGCGTGTCCGCGTGGCAGTTGGAGGGGACGAACGGAAGGCGGACGCCGTTGCTCAGGACGACGACGTCGGGAGGCAGGGCACCGCCGGGGGCGTCGGGGTCTTCGTCCGGGCCGTCGTCCCCGAGGTCCAGGTGGACGGGCCGCCGGGTCAGGTCGGCCTGGGAGGTGAGGTCCGGCCCCGGCCACGCGAGCCACACCGCCGTGCCCACCGCGAACACCGCGGCGAGCAGCGCGATGAGGAGGCAGAGCGTGCGCGGATTCACGGGGTGCCCCTGGGGCTCATCGACCTGGGCTCGCCGCGAGCACCTGCTGCATCCACCGCTGACTCTCCTCGTCCCGGGTCACGAGCCCGTCGAAGCGACCCGCGCGCATCATGTCCACGAGGGCACGGTCCTCCGCGATGAGTTCGGCGGCCGCGAAGGGAAACATCACGGTGGAGCACCGACCTGGGACGAAGTCGGACTGCTCCGGCAGCAGGTCCATGAAACATGCGAGCTGGTGGAGTAGCGCCTCCACGTTGGAAGCCACCGGGACCACGTGCGGCTCCTCCTGAACGTCGACGTAGAGCACGGGCTGCACGCCGTGAGCATCCGCCAGGTCCGGCACGACGCCGTAATAGTATTCGAGGTTCGAGACCTGCCCGAAGAGGACACAGGAAGGGAATGGCGTCTGTCCCTGACCGCGCAGCCCTGCGTTCACGTCCAGGACCCCGTCCGTACCGGAGCCCGGGCGATACAGCACGAAGTCCCCCAAGGTGGCACGTCCCGTCCGTGCATAGAGCCCGGCGAGCATCGGGTCGAGCGGCGCACCGAGCCACTGCATTCCCAGTCGGGGGGCGTCGGGAGCGGGCGGATCCATCCTCACCGGGAAGCCGTGTCGGCGGCAGGTCTCCACCAACCGCGTCCATCCCGCCCCTCCCACTTCGCGCCCGGCCACGTGAACCTCTTCTCTCGAAACGCTGACGTCTCAAAGGCCCAGCATGACTTCGACGTCCCGCAGCGCGGCCTTGTGCGCGGAGGACAGGGCCGCCGCGGATTTCGACGGATCGTACACGACGTGAAACCACTGTCCGAAGTGCTTGCGGGTGATGCGCGCGACCTCATCCACTTCATTGGCGGAAATGCTTCTCGGACTCCTCCGGACCAGGGTCCAGACCGAGTTGATGCTCGTATGGACCTCACGGGACATGCCCACCAGGTTTCCCGAGACATTGATGTTCCGGAGGGGGAACAGGTGCGCGTATTCGAGGGGAACCAGATGGTGCACCGGATACGTGGCCACGAGCTCCGGTCCCAGTGTTCGCGCCAGTTGGGGTTGAAGCACGTCGAAGTACTCCTGCCGCGCCCACTCCCGGAGCTTGTCCTTCTCGTACTTGCTCTGAAGGGGCGTCCGCAGTCGCTGTTCCATATCCCGCAGCAGGGATTGGAGTTTTGCCTTCTCTCCCACTCCGAGCGCGGCCACGCCCTCCGCCTCCGCCTTCATCCAGATGCGCTGCAGGGCTTCGCGCTCCCCCGGCGGCGTCCGGATGAGCACCGTGCGAAACCACTGCGCTGCCTTCGCTCCGCCCTTCCCCAGCACCGCCACCACCGTGGGCGCCACAGCTTCGAACATCCCGAGCGTGCCCCTCGCGATGAATCCCCCCACGTACCAGTACGCGAGCTGTTCGAAGGACCACGCCCCCGCGAGACGTGCGTCGTCCCTCACCTCCTGCCGCCAGTGGCGCAGGATGTCCTCGTGCATCGCGCGGTACTCCTTCGCGATGTCCTCCATCGCCTCCGGTGGCGCCGGGGGCTCCAGCAGCTTCGCCGCCACCACCCGCCACTGGGCCCCGGCATCACCGCGCACGTGTCGCCCTTCCAGCTCCACTTCGACCGTGCGGCGTCCCACCGCGTTCCCGAAGGGCAGCAACGCCTGGACCCACGGCATGCGCGGATCCCCGCTCGCGGGGACACCCTGGCGTCCCAGCCCCTCCTGGACCTCGAAGACTCCCGGTTCGCTCTCCTGGAGCAGCCGCATGCCTTCGAAGTGCAGCCGTGCCTGCTGACGCACCCTTCCCTCCCGGGGAACGCCCGGAACGGGCAGCAGTTGCCGGGCCACCCCCAACGCATCGGACAGCAGGGGCTCGGACACGCCGGGCAACGACTCCGGCACCGTCCGGGCCTGCTCCGCGACCCGCCCTGACACCGTCTCCAGGTCGAAGCGCCAGCGCTCCGGCTCACGCTCCAGGGTGAAGCGCAGGCGCCGACTCTTCGTCCCCACCAGCGTGGACAGACTTCGCGTCAGCGCCTGGGAGAAACCCTTCCAGTCCCCGGAAGCTCCGGTCCCCCGTCCCACGGCCGTGCGCCGGAAGGACAGCAACGTCAGCGCGCCTCCGTGCGCCTGATACTCGAAGACCCACGCCTCGCCGGGGACTCCACGCTCACCCGCGACCGTCCAGAGCTCGCGCACCAACCGGTCCGCTTCGGCCCGCCGGGCGCGCTCATCGCCCACGGGGCTGGCACGCTCCAACTGGCCTTCCGATGTGAACCCCAGGTCCTCGTGCTCGGCACCTCCAACGGACGCGCTGCTCACGTCCACGTCGAAGGCGCCATCGCTCACGCACGCCGCCAGCCCGAACGCCCAGAACAGTCCCAGCACCGGCAGCATCCGGTGCCAGGACTGCGCCACCACCCCTCCGGGAAGCCTCATCGCCCCCCGAACCTACGCGGGAAACTACAGCGCCAGGAGCAGCAGGGACGCCTGCTCCTCGGGCGAGGCCGCGAGGAAGGCGTCCGGCAGCGTCACGACCGAGGGCGGCCGGAGGGAGGAATCACAGCTGCGCCGGCCTTCGTAGCTCCGTCCCGGCTCCGTCGCCTTCAGCCGGTACGTGCAGTCGTTCACGTACACCGTCATCTCCTGCGGCGACAGCGTCAGCGTGACGGGGCGGCCCCAGAAGCCTCCCTTCGCCTTCAGCACCTCCCCCTCCTTCTTCACCTCCAGGTTCACCAGCGAAGAGCCGATGTTGCCCTTCACCTGCTGATCCTTCAGCTGCAACACCACCGGGATATCCGCCACCCGGCCCCGTAGCATTCCCGGCAGCCGGGACAACTGGAACGCCTGTCCCGTGACGTTGTCCTCCGTTATCAACAGGTCATACCCGGCCAGCGGAAGACGCACGGACAGCGCCTCCCGGGGCTCCGCGGCGACCGCGGCGCCCAGGCCCGCGAGCACTCCCAGGACCGCCATCCCCCGACGCAACGCTCGACCTTGGCGCATCATGAACACCATCCTCCCGGACCCTTCGGGGGCCCACGTCGTCATTATCGACAAGGTGTGACCTTTCCAGGGAACGGGCACACCGGCTGGACCGGAGTCGTTGCGCGGTGATGGCCATTCCCCATTCGCCCCGCTTCCCTGCTCGGGAACCCTCCCCCGCCGGTGCTTCTCGAAGGACCTCCGCGCCGTGCGGCGACCGGGCAGGCGTGACGAGGGCCCACGGGGTCCGCTCGCCTGTCCCCGCACGGGCCCTCCGGCCTGAAGTCCCCTGATGCCCACGGCTTGCGACGTGCTCCAGAGGACAACGTCGGGCAACGACAGTCAGGGTTTCCAGGGGGTAGCCCCTGTGTGGGAGGGGTCCCACCCTACCGTCGTCGATATCGGTGTCGAGCCGCGCCCGCGGACCGCCGAGGAGGGGACTTCGACATGGCCTGGATGCGGAGGAAGACACTGCTCGCTGTCGCGCTCACGTCGCTGGGCCTGCTCGCGCCCGCGTGCGGTGGAGGCGACGGGGTGGACTCCGACACGCCCCCCGACCAGGACGGGCCGGTCATCGTCCCGCCCACCACCTCACAGCTTCGCATCGTGCAGGCCGCGCCGGGCGCGCCCGCGATGGACGTCTACCTCGCCGGTGACGCCACGCCCGTGGCCCGCGCCGTGGCCTATGGCACCACCACGTCCTACCTCACGCGCGAGCCCGCGAACGTGACCGTGGAGCTGCGTCCCACGGGCGCGGCTCCGGACTCAGCGCCTGTCGCCTCCATGCCGGTGCGCCTGGAGGCCGGGACGCGCTGGACGGTGGTGGCCGCCGGCCGGTTCCAGGCGACGGACTCCGAAGCGGCGCTGCGCACGGTGCTGCTGCGCGACAACCCCGTGCCCGCGGACCAGGGCCAGTCCCGCGTGCGCATCGTCCACGCGGGCTCCGACGTGCGGGACGTGGGCGTGGACCTGGGCAATGACGGCTCGGTGGAGGTGGCGTCCCTCTCCCGCTTCCAGAACTCCGGCGATGAAGCGCTGGTGGTGCCCTCCGGCGCCGCGCTCCAGGTGGGGCTCGTCACCGGAGGCACGGACCAGGTGCTCACGTCCTTCACCGTGCCCGCGCTCGGCTCGGGCACCGATACGCTGCTCGTCCTCACCGGCCTCTGGGCCGAACCCGCGCGCGCGGGCGACAGCTTCTCGCTGCTCACCGCCGGCCGCGACGGCACCCTGGCCATCCTCCGCCAGAACCCGACGCTCTACGTGCTGAACGCGTCCCCGGACGCACCGCCGCTGGACCTCTTCTCCAGCGACCGCGAGCTGACCGACGCCCTGCCCTACGGCGCGCTGTCCAGCTCGCTCCAGGTGCCGCCGGGCACCTACGTGCTCGACTTCTTCGCCAGCACGCCGGGCAACGCGCGGCCTGCTGACGCTCCGGTGGCCACCGCCACGACGCCCGTCCTTGTCCCGGGCGAGCGCTACCTGATGGTCGCCACGGGATACCTCTCGCCCCCTGGCCCGTCCGCGTCGGCGTTCACGCTGCTGCCCCTCACGGAGCGCTTCGCGAACGACCCCACCAACCTGCGCCTGCGCTGGGTGCACGCGGCGTCGGACACGCCCACCGTGGACGTGGGCCCGCTGGGTTCGGAGCGCCGCGTGCTGCCCGACGCTCCCTTCCTGGGCGTGCCCTTCGCCAGCGCCACCGCGCAGGACGGCCTGCCGCTGCCGTCCGGTGGCACCGTGACGCTGGGCGTGGTGCCCTCGAACGATGCCAACCGTTCGCCGCGCGCGACCTTCAAGCTCACGCCCCAGCCGGACACGCGCGTCTTCGCCGTCTCCACCGACCTGCCGGGGGCCGCACCGGGAGCCTGGGACCTCCAGCTGCTGCTGGTGGACACCTCGCGCACGCCGTGGACCGTGAGCGCGCAGCCTCGCGAGCCCTAGAAGGCCCAGCCCAGGTTGACGAGGACGCGCTGGGTGAAGCTCCAATCCGTCCGGTGGCCCTTCTGCATCTCAATCTCAACGGGAGGCTCACCGATCACGCTGGCACCCACCATGTCGTAGGACACGGCATCACGCCGCGCGCCCAGCCCTACGCCGGCCTGCACGGTGAAGCCGGGCTCCAGCACCACGCTGTAGCCCACGAGCGCCATGCCTCCCAGGGACCAGGTTTCCGACTCGCTGGGGATGAGCGGAAAGCTGATGCCCCCACCCGAGGGAAAGTTCCCCACGTTCTCATAGGTCTGCCGCCCGTAGCTCAGCTCCAGTCGCGGTGACACCCACAGGCCCTGGGGCGCGGTGCCCGACAGGTAGAAGCGCACCGCCGGTGCCAGGCCCACCCGGTATTGCGTGGTGTCCGTCCCCTCGAAACCAATCTCCGGCGGATCATCCATCCGCGACCGGTCGTGCTGGACGGACCCGAACACGCCCAGGCTCACGGAGACGTGCTCATCCAGTACGCGCTCCCCCTCGATGGCCAGTTGGGGATACAGCCCCTCCAGCGGCAGCGCCAAGGACACCACGTTGCGCCGCGCCACGGGCACCGACCCCGTCGTGATGCCCTCCTGCGCGAACACCGACGTCGACACCAACGACAGCAACAGTCCCAACTTCTGGATAGACACCATGTGATGAGCTCCTGTCATGCGATTGGACCCTTGTGGCACCTCGTTCGAGGCCTCCCCGCAAGGGATTGATTCACGCCCCGTGAGCCCTAGAAGGCCCAGCCCAGGTTGAGCAGGAGTTGCTGCGTGAGGGCCCAGCTTTTGTCCTCGCTCTTGTGGATGGAAGTGCGGCCTTGCAAGTCCTGGGAGCGGTACTCGGCGGAGGAGAATTCACGCCGGGCGCCCAGCCCCACACCCGCTTGGACTGTGAAGCCAGACTCCAGCACCATGCTGTAGCCCAAGGCCCCCGCCCCTCCCAGGAACCAGGATTCATAATGGTTCTCGTTGAAGGCCTGATTGACCGCCGCGGAGCCCACCGTCTTGTTGGAATCACGCCCGTAGCCCACATCCAGGCGTGGGGACACCCACAGGCCCTGGGGCGCGGTGCCCGTCAGGTAGAAGCGCATCGCCGGGGCCAGGCCCGCCTGGAAGTAGCGGGCGTTCTGCTCCCCCAGCTCGTCGACCGGCACGTTGTCGTACTGCCGATGGTACTTATACAGGGACACGAACACCCCCAGCCCCACGGAGACACGGTCGCTCAGCACGTGCTCTCCATTGAGTTCCACCCGGGACTGCGCGCTCACCGGCACCGACACCGTCAACACGTTGCGCCGCGCCCCAGGCACCGGGCCCGTCGTGAGGCCTTCCTGCGCGAACACCGACGTCGACACCAACGACAGCAACAGCCCCAACTTCTGGATTGAAACCATGTGCTGAACCCCTCGTCACGAGTCCGGACCCTCACGGTCCGCTGTGCGGGGGAGCCCTTCGCAAGCGATGTGCCAGCGTGCTCACAGAGGGAGCGACCGGGCGTGAAGCCTGACATCCTGACAGCGTGTCAAACGCGCGCGGACGCGCACCTGTCAGCGTGTCATGTCATCGCGTCACGGCGCGGTGAGCGGGGCCAGGGCCTGCTCGCGGCGAAGTTGGAGCACGCGCACGTCCGGGTCCACCACCAGCCGCTCCGGCGCGAAGTCCGAGCGCACCGTCACCCGCGCCCCTGCTCCCGCGAGCGGCTCCACGCGCACCCGCGCCTCGTGGAAGTCCGTGGCCGGCGCCGTCTCTGTCGAAGGTGTCGCCGGGCGCTCGCCCTTCACCACCGCCACCTCCACCGGCATGCGGCCGGTGCCCACGTTCGTCACCGTCGCCGTGGTCACCCACTCGGCGCCCTCCTTCATCACCCGGGCCTCGGTGACGCGGTACTCCGGCACCACCACCTCGAAGAAGGCCTGTTGGGTGAACGCGTCGAAGGCCGCCGCGTCCGGCGCGAAGGGGCGCATCACGGCGAGGAAGTCCTGCAGCACCGGGTGGTCCGCGTCGGTCATGTAGCGCTTCAGGAAGGCCTGGAGCCCCGCGTGCATCGCGGGCCGGCCCATCAGGTCCTCCAGCATCCAGAACGTCCAGCCGCCCTTCTCGTAGAAGACCGCCGTGTCGCCCTCGCGCGAGCCATCCAGCTTCACCAGCGGCCGTTCGCCATCCACGCGCCGGTCCTTCGCGTAGCGCTCCTCCATGCGCCGCGCGGCCTGCCGGCGCGCCTCCGGTCCGTCGAGCTGTTCAATCAGCTTCAGCGCCGAGTAGTGCGACATGCCCTCCGACAGCACGTCCCCGCCCGGCCCCTTGCCGGGGATGAGCAGGTTGCCCCACCACTGGTGCGCCGCTTCGTGCGCGGTGACCAGCAGCACCGCGTTCACCTCCGGCGACGTGAGCGTGAGGAACCCGATGGACTCCGAGAACGTGATGTCCGTGGGGAAGCCCTGCGCGTAGTTGTCCAGGCCGGCGAACTCCGACAGCTTCAGCTCCGCCCACGGAAACGGGTGGAACCACTCCGAGTAGTACCGGCGCGCGCCGTCCAGCCCCCGCGACATCTCCTTCACGTTGAAGCCATGCGACGGGTGGTGGAACACCACCGTGCCCTCGCCCTCCACCCGGTCCCACCTGCCCGCGATGATGTTGAAGAGGCTCACCGGATGGTCGCTGCGCCAGACGGTGGTGCGCCGGCCGTCCTTCACCGTGTCGCTCTCCCGCACGCCCACGGAGTTGAGCGTGTAGGCCTCCGGAGCGGACAGGCGGATCCGCGTGGTGAACGGCGTGCCGGTGCCCCAGGCCGCCTCCGTGGGCCCCACGTAGAAGTCGTCCGGGTACACGCGCGGCTCGTAGCGGTTCTCCTTCGGATCCACGCCGCGCTCCTCCAGGTAGCCCACCACCGGCGCGAACGTGGGCTCGAAGCTCGTGAGCACCACGCCCGAGGGCAGGATGAACTCCTTGAGCGTGCCCCCCTCGCGCGATGCCCCGTCCGGCACGCGGCCCTGGAACTGGAAGCCCACCTTCAGCGTGGCCCCGGGCACAAGCGGCGGGGACGGCGTGAAGACATACAACCCCGAGCGGTCCTCCGGCGCCGCGTCCTTCCCCTCCACCGTCCAGCGCACGTCCTTCCAGGCATCGCCTCCGGAGAGGGCGAAGCGCGCCAGCGGCGTGGCCTGACGGTTCACCAGCGTGTACGTGCCTTGCGTGCGGAAGGCGCTCGCCTCCGGTTCCAGGTCCACGTCCAGGTCCACGTCCACCAGCGCGGGCTGCGGCGCGTCCTTCCACGTCGCCAGGTTCTGCTGCCAGTACTGCTTCGCGCGCAGCTTCGCCGCCGCGCCCTGATACCCCTGCCCCACGAGCACGCCCAGCCCCACGAGCGCCACCGCCGGAACGACCAGGTACGGCGAGAGCCGCCACGCGCCGCGCGCCAGCCCGGACGGCTTCAGCGCCTCCAGCGTCGTCACGGAGTCCCGCGCGCGCCGCCCGTCCAGCCGCACCGCCAGCGCGGTGAAGAAGACGGCCATCCCCAGCGCCGCCACGCGGTTGAGCACCAGCGCGGAGCGGTCCACCTGGAACGCGCCCAGGTCGGTCCACCGCACCGCGTCCCACAGCGGCCAGTTGGTCACCCAGGTGAGGTCCCCGCGCACGGCGAGGAAGCCCGTGAGGCCCAGCGCGCCCAGCGCCAGCGCGTACGTGCCGAAGCGTCCCCCCGTCACCGAGCGCGCGGCCAGGATGAAGCCCGTCCACAGGAAGAACGTGGGCATCAGCAGCAGGCCCCACACCCACACGTACGGCGTCAGCGTGAGCGGCACCGTGCCCTGCGACAGCTGCACCAGCGTGCCCGCGAGCGCCATGGCCGACAGCAGCGCCACCGCGACCAGGCTGTTCGCCAGCGCCTTGCCCAGGAGCACCGACAGCGTGCGCACCGGCGTCGCGTCGTGGACGGGCGCGAAGCCACACGCCTGCTCCCGCTCCAGCGACTCCACCACGTAGAACATCAACAACAGACACACGAGCACCGACGCCTGATTCATTGAGCGCACCGCGAAGCGCCCCGGCACCAGCAACAGCTCCGTGTCGAAGGGCCCCGTCGCCGTGGCGGCCTGCGACACCATCTGCAACAGCAGGAGCGGCAGGAACAGGTAGAGCCCCGGCTGCGACAGGAGGCCCCGGGCCTCGGCCCGCGTCACCGTCCACAGCCCCGCCCAGAACCCCGGCGGCTTCACGCCCATGCCCAGCGCGGACAGCGGCGCCTGCGCGTGGGACAGCGCCACCTGCGCGGGCGGGGCCTCGATGCGGTCGCGCATCGCGCGCGAGGGTTTGCCCCCCACGTCCCCCCGGAGCACGCGGCGGAAGTGGCGCTCGCTCCAGGCCACCGCGCCCAGGCCCAGGCCCACGAGCGCGAACCGGCTGACGACGAAGAGCGCGTCCAGCCCCACGGGCTGCGTGTTGTAGAAGTCCACGCCCCGGTCCACCTTGGTCCACGTCTCCGTGAGCCAGCGGAAGCCGCCCGGATCCAGGGCCATCAGGAACCGGTTCACGCGCGGATCCAACCAGCCGGGCGACCAGTTCCAGAGGAAGAAGGCGCACAGGAAGAACAGGCCCACCGGCAGGAAGTACACCGGCACCGCGCGGCGCGTGCGCTCGCCCATGGCGAAGGCGGCCCCCGCCATGAAGACAATCAAGGGCAGCGCGAACCACGCCGCCGCGCGCACGTAGTGTCCCAGGACGAAGGGGCCCCGGAACTCCGCCGCGGCCCCCGACGGCACGACGTGGTGGAAGAAGACGAGCAGGCCCATCATCGCCGCGAGCGCCATCACGTACGCGCCCAGCACCGCCAGGAACTTGCCCCACACGTACTCCGCGGGCGTCAGCGGCGTGGTGTGGAGCAGCGGCTGCACGCGCGCCTCGTCGTCGGAGATGACGGCCATGCCCGCGCCCACCGACACGAAGAAGGTGAACAGCAGGAAGGTGAGCAGCAGGACCGTCTGCGCGACCGCGAAGCCGCTCGTCACCCACGCCTTCTTGCCGCCCACCTCCGTGCTGCCCGAATCAATGGTGACGCTGCCCGACGACACGCCCCACGTGACGAACACCAGCAGCACCAGCAGCACCCAGAACAACGGACGGCGCACCTGGTGGCGCCACTCCGTGCGCGCCACGTGACGCAGTCTCGACAGGTTCATTCTCCCACCGCCGCGGCCGGCGCCGGGGGCGTGGGCGCGTCCTTCATCAGCAGCAGGTAGGCGTCCTCCAGCGTGGGCGGGGTGCGCT
>NZ_RAWD01000129.1:0-24848 GCF_003612065.1 Corallococcus sp. CA047B | reverse complement strand
TGGGTGCGCACCGGGCCCGAGGCCTCCGCGCGCATCGAGCTGCGCGGTGGCGGTCGCTTCGAGTTGGAAGAGCGCACCGTGGTGATGGTGGAACGTCCCACGCCAGCGTACGGGGGGGGCACGGGCGTCTCCACCACCTCCACGCCGGTGATGATCTCCCCCTCCAGCACGGCCTCGTCGTCGGCGTCCGCCCCTCCGAGCGCCTGCGCGTAGACGGACTGGAACTCCTCCTCGCTCATCAGGTCCGGAGGCCGCTCCTGCGCCTTCGCCAGCTCCGCCGCCGCGCCCTTCGCCGGACGGGGACGGACCGCGTTCATGTCGATGGCCCGCAGCTGCCGGAACGCCTTCGCGTGACGGCGCAGCAGCTGGTTCATCCGGAACTCGGGGATGACCACCGGCACCACGCGCTTGCCCGTCTTGAACGCGATGGCGTCCAGCGTCGGGAAGTCGTGCGGGTTCACCACCGCGACGCTCAACCGCGTCGCGTCCGAGCGCATCGGAAGGTATTCCTTGTCGTCCGCCTCGTTCGGGTTCACCAGCGCCACGGCCTTCGGGTCGGGCACCATCTCCCCGGACGCGTAGGCACAGTTGTGGAGCTTGCCCAGCGCCTTGGCCAGGTCCGGTTCGGACAGGAGCCCCAGCTCCACCAGGTTCGTCCCCAACCGACCGCCGTGCACGACCTGCGACTCCAGCGCCTCTTCGAGCGCCGCCGCCGACACCAGGCCGTCCTTCACGAGCAGTTCACCCAGGCGCATGGGGCCGCTTGTAGCCATGCCCCGTCACCCTCCGCAAGCCTCCGGCCGGACGCCCCCCGGCCGCCTGGACTCCCTAATCCTCCGGATGGTGGCTCAGCCCCACCCGGTTGCCCTCCGGGTCCCGCACGTAGAGCGTCCAGCGCGTCTCATGCTCCAGCGGCACCCCCGCGCGGGCGAAGGTCTCCACCACCCCACCCCGGGCCTCCCGGGGGATGCGGAACACCAGCATCAGCAGCCCCGGCGTCGGATGGCGGAACGGCGAGCCCTCCGGGGTCCCCTCCACCGCCTCGATGGCCAGGAAGGAGCCCCCGGGGACGCCTACCCAGATGCTCCGCAGGGTGCCGTCCTCGCGCAGGTGGCGCTTGAGTTCAGGAAAGCCCAGCAGGTCCCGATAGAACGTGGTGACGCGCTCCACGTCCTTCGCTTGAATCGCCACGTGGTGGAAGCCCTGAACGTCCTTCATGGCGTTGATGGTAGGGTCTGCCCGCCCATGGCGCGACTGCTCATCGTCGAGGACAACCAGGAACTGGCCTCCCTCATCGCCACGGTGGCGCAGACCCGGGGTCACGACGCGCTCACCGTGTTCACGGGGGAGGCGGCCCTGGAGTCCCTGGGGCCCACGGCCCGCTTCGACGCCGCGCTGGTGGACCTGCTACTGCCGGACATCCGGGGCAGCGAGGTGCTGGGCGCGCTCAGGGCCCACGCCATCCCCGCCATCGCGGTCAGCGGCGTCTACAAGGGCGACCGCTTCGCCCAGGAGGCCACGCAGGTGCACGGCGCCCGCGCCTTCTTCGAGAAGCCCTTCGAACTGGACGCCGTGATGGACGCGCTGGAGGAGGCCGCGGGCGTGCCGCCGGTGCCCCACACGGAGCTGCTCGACGAGGTGGACCTGCTCGTCCTCGAGGAGTTGGTGGAGGACGAAGGCGTGGAGGAGTTGGTGGTGTCCGAGCCCGCGCCGTCCCTGGACGCCGCCCGTCCGGAGGCCCCCGTTGAAGAGGAGGCGCCCTCCGAGGCCCTGCCCCTGCCCTTCGCCCGGCGCGACGCCGTCTGGACGGAGGCCGTGCCCGCGCAGGAGCGGCGCCGCCGGCAGCTCCCCGAGTGGTCGCTGGGCGGAGACCTGAAGCACACCACGGTGCCGCGCCTGCTCAACGCCTATTACGAGGCGCGCCACCACGGCGAGCTGAAGCTGCGCCAGGGCACGGTGCTGAAGGTCGTCTACTTCGAGGCGGGCCGCGTGGTGTACGCCGCCTCCAACCTGGCCCCGGAGCGCTTCGGCCGCTTCTGCCTGCGCAAGGGCGCGCTGACGGAGGCCCAGCTGGCGGAGGCCACCGCGTACGCGCGCGAGCACACGCTGCGCACCGGGGACGCGCTCTTGAAGCGCGGCCTGCTGAGCCCGTCGCAGCGGCGCCGGCTGCTGGAGGAGCAGGTGAAGGACATCCTCTGGTCCACCTTCACGTGGACGGAGGGCGGCTACGGCTTCAGCCCCATGCGGCCGCAGCGCGCGGACCTGGTGCCGCTGTCGCTCTTCCCCGGCGACCTCATCCTGGAGGGCGTCACCCGCACGGAGACGCTGGTGGCCCTGCGTCAGCGGATGGCGCCCGGGCGCCGGTTGTTCCCCACCGCGGATCCGCCCTACGGCCTGCACGAGCTGAAGCTGGCCGGGCCGCAGGCATTGCTGCTGGCGTTCGCGGACGGCACGAAGACGGTGGAGGACCTGCTCGCGCTCACCGACCTGTCCGAGCGCGAGGCCCTGGCCACCCTGCGCGGCCTGGAGCTGTCGGGCGTGCTGGAAGAGCGTCAGCAGACGCCCAACCGGCGCCAGCGCATCAGCTTCGGGCTCTGACGCCGCGCCGCCGCCGCGCAAGCCACGCGAGCGCGCCCAGCCCGAAGGCCGTCACCCCGGAGCCACCTCCGGAGCAGCCGCAGCCCGACGTGGACGGGGGCGGCGCTTCCGGCTGGGACACCACGACTCCGCGCAGCTTCGCGATGCCGGAGAACGTCGGCGTGCCCAGGAACGCGGGACGGATGACGTACGTGAGCGTCGCGGTCGTGTTCGCGTCCAGCGGCACCGGCTCCACCGCGAAGCCGCCACCTTCCAGCACCGTGGGCGTCACCGGCTGGCCGTTCAGCCGCACGCTGTCCAGCACCACCTCCGCGCCGGAGGGGAACTCCTCGTAGCGGACACTGGACACGCCGCACGCGGTGTCGTTGCGCAGGGAGACGGAGACGCCCACCTGGCTGGAGTCGGAGCCCGGACCGGTTTCGGAGTTGCGCCCCAGCGACACGAAGGGCCGGGCGCCAATCTGGACCGAGTGCTCCCGGGTCGCGCCGGAGGCCCCTTCGCCCGTGGCCGCCACCCTCAGGGTGACGAACTCGCCCACCAGGGACTCCAACTGCGCGTCCTTCGTGGCCAGCGTCACTGAATCGCCCGCGGGCACGGGGGACTCCAGCTCCGGGCCCGTCACATAGGACCAGTCCAGGTTCACCGCCGTGCAGGCCCCCGGGGGGAAGGTCTGCCGCAGCGTGCCCCGGGCGCCCTCTGCACAGACGGCGACGAGTTCTCCGTTCACATCACCCAGCTCCACGTCGCGCGCGTCGCGCGTCAGCGACTGGACCGTCTCCGACGTCGCGGTGGTGCCACCGGCCACGGGCTCCTGCACGCGGACCCGCACGTTGTAGGCGGCGCTTCCGCAGGTGGGAGGCAGGTCCAGTTCGAAGTCACCCGAGGCCCCGGTCAGCGTCCGGGTGGCGAGCACCTGGGCCGCGGCGTCGGGGGTCTCCAGCGTCACCACCGTGGTGACGTTGCGCGAGGAGACGCAGTTGAGGTTCGGCGTCGCCACGCGGCCGTGCACCTTGCGCTCCTCCGGCGGGTCCAGGCTCAAGAGGGGCTTCACCGAGTCCAGGGGAACCAGGCGCGGTCTCACCGTCACATCCACGATGGACTCCGGGCCCACCAGCGTGTGTCCCTTCACGGTGACGTGGTGGACCGCGCGCAGCTTCACGGCGGTGTCGGCGCACCCCTGCGATTCGACCACCACGGCGGGGCCTTCGACGGGCGACCCGCCCACCGCCGGTTGCGCGGTCCCTGGCTCCCTCACCGCGCTCACCGACACGCCCGGCGCGTTGTCGAGCCGCGACCACCACGTGCTCAGCGGCAGCCCCGGCGTTCCGGCGCACAGGTGGAACGCCTGGGGCGACAGGCTCGTCCCGGAGTAGAGGGGCCCCGGAGGGTTGGGGAACGGCGCATCCGGAGGGCCCCACGGGAGGAACTCCACGGGGACGCTTGTGGCGGTGGAGGACGTCAGCTCACCGTCATTCGCGCTCACGGAGTAATTGAAGACCGTGCTGTCCGTCTTGCACCGGTCCGCCTTGGTGAAGATCGGATCGAGCATGGCCACCGTGTCCGTCACGGAGAGCCGGGGGGCCCTCGCGGGCGGCGTGCCCCAGAGGTACCGGACGGGTTCGCAGCCGGACGCGCCCCGCACCGGCGTGAGGGTGCCCGCGGCACCGCCCGCGAAGAAGACACCGCCCGGCACGTCCACGGTGACGCTGGAGGGCGCGGCGGGCCGGACGGTGTGGTTCAGCCGCACGTTCACCGTCTTCGCCGTGTCGTGCGCCGCCAGACCGTCCGACGCGACCACGTCGATGAAGGCCTGCTGGCTCGCGCAGAAGCCCGAGTCCGCCGTCAGCGACAGCGTCAGCCCGTTGTCCTCCACCGAAGGAGGCGGCCCCGAAACGGAGGTGAGCAGGCCGTTGGGATCCCGGGTCGTGGCCGTCACGCGCACCGCATCCCCGTCGCCGTCGCGGGGGTTGAGGATCAGCGGCTCGGTCTTGCCCTCGTCGATGACGAGGCTCGAGGGCACGTTGCCCAGGTCCGGTGTCTTCTCGTTCTGGTAGATGAGGACGTTCTGCGCCGGCGCGGTGAGGAGGGCGACGCAGTAGGACGCGCCCGAGCAGGACACCTGTTTGGCCACCGTGCGGATGCCCGAGGGAAAGTTCGGGTTGTTGCGCCAGACGGAACCCGGCAGCGAGGAGGGCGGCACCGGCTCCGCGCTGAAGGCCTTCACCGAACCGTCCAGTTGCTTGACGAGCATCAGGCCGAAGCCGACGCCCGCGGCGGAGCCATTCGCCACATCGAGGGCGAGCGCATCCACCGAGGCCGGGCCTCCCCCCCACTGGATGGGTTCAAACGGGGAGGTGCCGCTGCCCAGGATCCCCCGGAACAGACCCTCGGCATTGCCATAGAACGCGAGGGGCTTCGCCGGATCCACGCCGGGAAGGAGCACGACGGTGCGCGCCGCGCTGGGAGGCGCCACCCCCTGCGCGGGATAGGGCTGGGGCGTCGTCCCCCGGTACCAGACGAAGTTGGCCGTCGTCGGAGACACGGAGAACAAGGCGTGCGGCATGCCGTCCGACTGTGGAGGCAGGATGGCCAGCGGCGCCTGGGCCACGGCGCCGGACAGCGGCATCGACAGGAGCCCCCACTCGGCGGTGCCCTGCTTCGGAACAAGGGAGGAGCGGAACTCCCAGCTCAGCGGGGGCAGTGCCGCGGAGGCGTAGCCCACGCCCCCATCCGGGGTGATGCGCACCGAGCGCAGCTCATACTCATCCCCGGTGGTCGGAAACAGGTGCGTGCCTTCGGCCGGCGAACAGCCGCCCACGCTCCGGAGCGTCCCGTCGGTGAGGACCCCCACCACGCAGTCCGGCCCCGACAGGTAGCTGCCCACCGTCCCCTCGGACAGGGTGGACACGCCCCCGTCCCGGGAGATCCACAACTGCTGATCCGTGGCCACGGCGAAGTGGCCGGGCCTGAAGACGGTCACATCCAGTGGGGTGCCGTTCTGGGTCTGGGTGACGGTCCAACCCGCCCGGGCCACCCCGGCCACCAGCACCAGCCCCAGGCAGACCGTCCAGACTCGCACGTTCAACATCCCTTCGCTTCTAGTAGGCCAGCTCCGCCCGCAGGTAGAGGCGATCCGGAGCATCCACCGAATCCGCCCCCAACCCCAAACCGCTGAAGCCCAGCACGGTGTACCCCAGGGCGACACGGAGGCGCTCATCCAGCCGGTACGCCACCTCCGTCCGGAAGGAGGACAGGCCCTGGCCATCCGCCGCGGACGTGCGCCGCGCCGCCTCCAGCGCGACCTCCAGACCCCCCACCACCCGCACCGCCGGACGCAGCGTGCCCGTCCACACCCACCGGGCCGAGTCCCCCAGGCTGGAGCGCCCGGCATGCAGTCCCGCCGCCACCGACAGCCGGTCGCCCACCCGCACCGCCGGCATCAGCGACAGCGTCTGGAGCATCCGGTCGCCAAAGGCCGAACGGACGCCGGGAGACAGCTCCCGCGTGAGGCCATAGCGCGCCACCACCAGCCAGGGGCCCGGCCGCCAGGCGAGCGCCGCGAAGCCCTCCGCGAACCGCGCCTCCAGCCCGTCCTGGCCCGCGGTGTGCGCGAAGTCCAGCCGTCCGGAGGCCGTCACGTCGCGCACGAGCAGGGCCTCGGCGGCCAGCGCCAGCACCACCTGGGTGCGGTCCACCGGCGCCGGCCCAGGCTGGTTGGGACTGCCGACGCCGCGCGCGGGAATGCCCTCTTCGTGGCGCACCTCCGCGCGCACGTCCGCGCGGACGCGCTCGCGCAGCCACTGCGTGGAGACGCTGGCCACATCGCGCGTCAGGTCGCCGTCGATGTCCAGCGGGTGGCGCACGCCGCGCTCGTAGCGCGCGCCCACGCTGAAGCCGTTGAGCACCGCATGCTGGAAGCCCACCGCGCGCGCGAGCCGCATCGCCGTGGCGTCATGCGCGCTCACGTCCTCCACGAACACCGTGGTGCCGTCCCCCACCTCCGTGCGGGCCCCCGTCACCGCGCGACCCGCGCCGAAGTCCGGCCCGTCCACGTCCACGGAATAGCCGCCGTAGTACTCCTCGCGGCCGCGCCGCATCCGCGCATCCAGCCACGCCTGTGGGCCCAGTTGGGGCCCCCAGCCGCCCTTCACGCCCACCGCGGCATCCTCGCTCCACTGCACCTCCACGCCTGCGGAGGTGAAGGTGTCGTCGAAGCGGCCCGGTCCCCCGCCCCGCTCGAACAGCCGTTGCCGGTGGCCTGCGGACACCACCACGCCCGGGGCCACGGAGTAGTGCCCTGCCACGCCCGCGGAGGTGCGGCCGCCTTCAAGGACGTCGCCGCTGCCGGCCACCTCGCTGGCGCGCAGCCACCCATCGCGGACCTCCAGGCGCACGCCCCAGGGGCCGTCGTCCTGATAGCCCACGGAGGCCGCCAGCGTTCGCGCGGCGAAGGGGACGTCCTGGAAGGGCAGGCGCGGATCCGCTGAACGTCGCTCGTCGCCCAGGAGCGTGAAGCCCAGGGGTCCCACCGGCTGCGTGGCGCGCAACGAGAGCTGCCGGAACCGCGCGGCCTCCTGGTGGGCGCCGTCGGAGAACCCCTTCGAACGCTCGCGCCACGCGGCGTCGACGGAACCGCCAGGGAGGAAGGGCGAGGGCCCGCTCAGTCGCAGGCCCACGGCGCCGCCATGGTCGTCCTGGGCGCCGACGGGGCGGAGGAAGCTCAGGCCTCCGTCGTCCGACACACCGAAGACATCGGACCCCACCGCGAGGCCCCGGCTGGTCGCGGCCTCGGCGATCAACGCATAGGCCCCCAGTCGCGTCTTCCCGCGTCCGGACAGCAGCTGGAACGGTGCGCCCTGACGACGTTCGCGCACGGCGGACAAACCCACGGAGGAATCGCGCCAGCGCGCCCAGGCCTCGCCGCCCACCGTGTCGCGAGGATCCCCCGAGCGCAGCACGGCGTAGTCCACGACGAGGACCGGCTCGGGCGCCTCGGTGAGCGCATCCGTGCGCAGCAGCGAAGACCCCGTGAGCATCGACAGGGGACGCGCGAGCAGGATGCGGCCCGCGAGGTAGTCGATGTCGTAGTCACGGCCGCGGATCAGGTGCCGCTCGCCCAGGGGCAGGCCGGTGACGCCGTCGCGCACCTCCACGCGGATCAGCTCCGACCCTTCCGCCACGGTGCTGCCGCCGAGGTAGTAGAGGCTGCCGCCCGTGGCCCGCAGCTCCTCGTGCGCGGGAATCGCGGCCAGGCCGCGCGTCGGATCCACGAGCCCTCCCGCGAACGCGTCCACGCCCACGCTCAGCTCGCCCAGGTGCTTCTCAACCTCGGCGTACGGCCCGAAGAGGGGGCGGTGATAGCGGCCCACCTCCCGATCCTGCAGGAGCGCGCGGTAGGTGCCGAAGCCGGCGCGGCCATATTGCTCGTGCCGGGCCTCCACGCGCAGGCGCCCGCCCGCGGGGTTGGGGGTCAGGGACAGCGAGGCATCCCCCCACTCCGCCGGAACGAGATCGGGATCGCGCCAGCGGTCGAAGCGTTCGGGCTGACGGGGACGCAGCCAGTCCACGAGGGGTGCGTCGCTCAACTGGCGCAGGTCCGTGTCCCGCAGGTCCAGTTCGCCCACCACCTGCACGGGCCCCACCTGCGCCTCGCCATGAACCGAGCCACGCCCCCGCAGCCGGAAGCCACCTCCCGCGGGCGCGATGCTGGCCTCCACGT
Source organism: Corallococcus sp. CA047B (assembly GCF_003612065.1). Lineage (NCBI taxonomy): Bacteria > Pseudomonadati > Myxococcota > Myxococcia > Myxococcales > Myxococcaceae > Corallococcus > Corallococcus sp. CA047B. Next base: position 16,531 of record NZ_RAWD01000129.1, on the reverse strand, counting down.
CGAGCAGTCCCACGGCGAAGGGCTGGGCGCGCGCTTCGATCACCAAGGTCACGGTGGTTTGGGGACGCCCTGGAGGACGCAAGGAGAGGGGCACGAGGTTGCGCCCCGTCGCAAGCCGCATGCCGAGGCCCGCGCGACCGTCGGGCCCCACCGTGGTTTCGGTCTCGGTGGAGGTCACATTGGTGCCGGGAAGCGCCTCCAGCCACACGCGCGTGTCACCGGTGGGCAGCGGCGTTGCATCGGACGAAAGGCCCTTCACGGAGGCCACGCGCGTCACCTCGCGGGGAATGACGAGCCACCCGCGCTCCCCGCGCCGGACCACGTCGAAGAGGTGCTGGAAGATGCCCACCTCTCCACGCGGCGAAGCGGTGGTGACGGAGACGACGTTCAGCCCGGGCTGCAGCGGCACCATCACCTGCCACGCGCCCGAGCCGTCCACGGTTGCGTCCACGTCGGCCACGCGAACCCGCTCACCAGCGGCGGCCTGACCGGTGAGGAGGAAGCGGATGCCCTCGGGAGCGACCCGCGCCTCGGGAGGCCTCGCGGGCACGGTCGCGGCCTGCGCGGGAGGAGGCGCGAGAGGCAGGCGGAGGGTGAAGTCCTGGAGGACGACGGCGCCCCAGGAGACCTCCACGGTCGCGGCCTTCGGGAACACCTGACTGGCCGGCGGCAGGCTGCGAGGATCCACCTTCAACAGGTGACGACCCGGGCGCAGGTGGAGTCCGTCGGTCACATCTGGCAGGCGTGAGTCCACGCCGGTGAGGTGGTAGCGGCCGGAGGCGTCGGTGCGCACCTCACGGCCGGTGGTCAGCACCAACCGCACGTTGGCGAGCCCCGGCTCGTCGGGACCGCAGAGCCCGTCGCCGTCCACGTCCTGGCAGACGCGGCCCGCGATCGTCGAAGCCTGGGTGGGCAGATCCAGCGCCAGCGACTGGGCGAAAGCGCCGGGCGACAGCAGGAGCACGGCGAAGACGAGGCCCCACGCGACGAAGTGCGCGAAGGCGGCGGATGCGCCCCTCGGACATGCGCCCGCGCATCCGGGCACGGACGTCTGGCCCGATGCCGGACAGGCGCACCTCAAGGCCGCACCTCTTCGATGGCCGTCACGCCCGTGCGCACGTCCGCCACGGACACGCTCACGGGTCCCTTCGCGCCACGCACCGTGAAGCGCGTGAGCCCATCGCGCACCGTCTCGTCACCGCGCTCGCCTTCGGACAGGGCGACGTGCACCGGCCGGTCCACCAGCACGACGCCCCGCGAGTCCTCCACCCAGCACGTCACGCGCGAGCCCTCCACGCGCACCCGCACGTTGACCGGAAGCGACGGCCCCACGTTCGCGCGCAGCACCACGGGCCCGGGCACCAGCGGCGCATGTTCCGGGAACACCGGACCCTCGCTGCCCAGCACGTGCACCGTGACATCGAGCCCCGGCCACACGCCGTGCGAAACGCGCACCACCCCGGCCAGGAGAGGCCCCAGCACCACCGTGCCGTCATCCCCCGTCGTCTTCGCCACGCCGGCCACCCGCAGCGGCTGCCGGGGCACCGGAAGGCCCGCGAGGTCCACCACCCCCGCCACCAACTGCTGGCCCTGTCGCCACACCGCGAGCCGCGCGGGCTCCGAACCTGGAGGCCCGAACGCATGCACGGACAGCTCCGTGGGACCTTCGGCCGCTTCCGGCGGCACGCGCCACGGCGCGGTGAACGTCCCCGGCGGCGCCTCCACCGCCGGGCCCACCGTCCCCGCGGGCGTGGAGATCTCCACCTTCGCCTCCGCGCGCGGCTGACCCGAAGCGTCGCGGGCCACCACCACCACCTTTCCCTCCGTCCCCCGGTGCACCAGCGGTTCGGCCAGGGACGCCGTCACGTCCCGCACGGGCCCCTGCACCAGTTGCATCGGCAGCGACTCGCGCGACCCGGGACCGCGCTGCGGCCACGCCGCTTCGATGCGCTCGTCCGATGCGAGCACGCGCGGCGCGGTGTAGCGCCACTCCAGCATCCCGTCCGCGTCGCGCTTCGGTCCCTCCAACCGCCCGTGCTTCGCCTTCACGGTGACGCGCGCGTCCGCCACCGGCGCCCCCTTCGGATCGCTCGTGGCGCACAAGAGCCGGGCCTGCGACACGCCATCCGCGGGCAGCCGCTGCGGGTTGAGCACGCACGCCAGTCCATCCGTCGGCGGCAACTGGAGGTCGATGGTGATGCGCTCCACGTTGCCCGCGCTGTCCTCCGCCTCGCCCCGGGCCAGGGAATGGCCGGGGGGGACGATCAGCGGCAGCACGAAACGTCCGTCCGGGCCCGCGTGTACAGGCCCGAAGCGCTTGCCCGCGACCTCCAGGGACACCATCGCCCCGGCCTCGCTCACCCCGGGCAGGGCCAGCGACGTCGCCAGCGGCACCAGCAGCCGCCCATAGGCGCCGTGCACCGACTGCGGATGCGGCCACGCGGACAGCGCCACCAGGATGGCCGCCTCGGGCTGGCGCGTCGACGGCAACACGTAGCGGGCCACGTAGGTGCCAGGGCCCGTGTGCTTCAGCCCTTCCACCTGGCCGGTGCTCGCGCGGAGCACCGGCGGCGCACCGCTGTCATCCGGGGCGCCGTCCGGCAGCAGGCGCCGCACGGTGAGGGTCGCTTCCGTGTCGCGTCCCTTCACCGGCTGGGCGGGCTCCAGCGACAGCTCCATGCGGCTGGCGGGCGGCCCCACGGCGTAACGTGCCTGGACCTCGTCCGCGTCGCCCTTCACGCGAACCACCACCTCGCGCACCTGGGCCCTCGGCACCACGACGAAGGTGCGCAGCGGGGACACCTCCGGACCGGGCCGCACCTCCGCGCCCTCCGCCGTCACCGTGGGCGGGGCAAACGTCACCGGCGCGCCCTTCGCGTCCCGACGCACCACCGCCACCGTGAAGCCTTCCGGCGGCACGGACGCGTCCGGTCCGAGCAGCTCCAGCGAAGCCGCCCAGACCGGGGCACACACCAACAACAGGGCGGGGATCAGACGTTCCAGGGCCACCCGACTCTACAAGGCCCACCGTCGGGACTGCACCTCTTTGCTGCCGCATCCCGCCGGAAGGGGCGGTCCCTCCGGCCCCGAAGCCCCCGGCCCGGGCGGCGCGACCCTCCAGGTCAGGCGTGCACCGCGGGACCTGATGGCCCGGGTGACGGATCAGGGCGAGGCGCCCCCCGTGGTCTTCCAATCCGGCGGAGGGATCTTTATCACCGGCCCTTTCGTCTTCACGACCACCTTGGCCTCGTCTTTTCCGACCAGCCCCCCCACCCCAAGGGCGCGCACCTGCACGTTGTTGTCGCCTTCCTTGAGGGCCACCGGGCTCGCGAAGTTCCCCTTCTCGTCCGCGCTCACCATGACGCCGTTGACTTCCACCTGATTGCCGGGATCCGTCTGACCGGTGATGACGAGCTCGCGCTTGTTCTGCGGCTTCGTGGGGAAGCTCACCTTCAGGAGGATGCTCGTCGGGACGGGGGTGGGGTCGGAAGGAGCCTGTCCCTTGCGGACGATGGACTGCTGCCCCTTGCGGACGATGACGAACTTGTCTTCCTTGCCGTGGAGCTTCACCTCGCCCTGGCTCGTGTCCACGCGCACCGTGCCCGCACCGTTGTTGCTCATGGTGAAGGTACCGTCTCCGGTGGTCGCCTTCGCGTCGCTGTCCTTCGCGGACAGCTCGAAGCTGTGGCGCTTGCCGCCCCGCACGACAGCGGTGGCCGAGCCGTTGTCGATCATCATCCGCGACACGGACGTCGTCAGCTCCTGCACGGACACCGCGGTGCCGGGGTTCATACGAACCTCGAAGGTCTCGCCATTCACCAGCACGGCGTAGGAGCCATCGCGCGTGCGCACCGCATCCTTATCGCCCAGCGCCATTCCCTTCGTGGCGGCTGCCCACGCACCGTTGCCGCCACGCTGCACCTCCACGGTGCCCTCCACGGAGGCCAGCTCCAGTTCCACGCGCTTCTCCTTGACGGGCTCGGGCGCAACGGGCACGCGCTCCGTGGGCGGCGGCGGCGGCGGCGCGGGGGGCTCCCGGAGGAAGACGAACCAGCCCACCGGCAGCGCGGCGAGGATGAGGAGGATGCCGACGAGGAACGGCACCTGTCGCGAGCGGGAGGTGGAAGCAGCCATGCGTTGGCCCCTGCCTAGCACAGCGGCCCCCCTCACGCCCGGGGCAGCACGATGGTGAAGCGGGCCCCCTGCCCTGCCTCCGAGCGGACCTCCAGGGTCCCTCCGGCCTCCGTGATGATGCGCCACGCGACGCTCAGGCCCAGCCCCACGTTGGACCACACGTCCTTGGTGGTGAAGAAGGGCTCGAAGATGCGCGGCCGGATGTTCTCCGCGATGCCCTTGCCGGTGTCCTCCACCTCCAGGATGCACATGCCGTCGCGCTCGCCGGTGCGCAGGGCCAGCCGCTTCACTGGCGTCTTGATCATCGCGGTGCGCGCGTTGGACAGGAGCGCCAGCACCACCTGGGACAGGTGTCCGGGGTCCGCCTTCACGCGGGGCATCTGCGGACTCAGCTCCGTCACCAGGTCGATGCCCTCGCCGCGCGTCTGGTTCTCCGTGAGGCTCAGCGCGTCGCGCACCACGGCGTTCAAGTCCACGGGCCGCAGGTCCGGGCGCTCGCGCTGCTGGGAGAAGCGCAGCAGGTTCTGGGTGATGTCCTTGCAGCGCTTGGCGCTCTGCTCAATCTTGCGCAGCGTTTCGAAGTCCGTGTCGTCACTGGCCCGGTCCAACAGCAGCAGTTGCACGTTGCCGAGGATGCCGGCCAGCGGGTTGTTGATTTCGTGCGCCACGCCCGCGCCCAACTGGCCCACCGCCGCCAGCTTCTGCGCCTCCACCAGTTGCGCCTGCGCGGCCCGCAGGTCCGCGGTGGCTTCATCCACCCGGGCGCGCAGGTCGTCGTTCCAGCGCAGCATCCGTGCGCGCGCCGCCTCCAGCTCCTCGCCCATGCGGTTGAAGGTGGACCCCAGCTCGCTCAATTCGTCCTGCCCCTCCACCTGAACGCGGCGCTCCAGCTCGCCGCGTCCGTAGGCCTCCGCGCCCCGCATCACCTCCGCGAGCCGGCGGTTGACGCGGCGGGTGAAGAGCCCGCCCAGGACGAGCAGCACGCCCAGCGCTCCCGCGACGGACACCAGCACCGTGCGGCGCAACTGCCGCACGGGCGCCAGGGCCAGGGCGTCGTCCACCGTCACGACGACTTCCAGGCCCGGCACCTCGGGCACCCGGGCCACGCTCATCCGGCGAGCGGGGTTGGTCACCTGGAAGCTGCGCACGCCGTCCTGGCCCCGCGTGGGCCCCAATGCCGCCACCAGCTCCGGCTCCAGGGGCTTCAGGTCGCGCTCGGGCTGGGAGCTGGCCAGCACCCGGCCCTGGCCGTCCACCACCTCCAGCCGGGTCAACCCCTGGCCCGCGCGCCGCTCCAGCAGCGCCTCCACTTCGAGCAGGACGACCTCCGCGATCGCGTAGGGCGCATCCGCTCCGTCCGCCAGCTTCACCGCCACGCCCATCGCGGAGTGGCCCGTGGCCGCGTGCCGGTAGGCGCTGCCCAGCGCCGCCTGCCCCTTGCCCCCCGCGAGCAGCGACTGCACCGGCACCGCGTGCACCAGCGGCTCCAGCCCCGCCTCGGAGAAGTCGGGATGACCCGACCGCTGCTGGTACACCGGCGGTCCCAACGGCTGGCCCCGGGCGTCCAGCTCCAGCACGGCGCTCACCGTCGGTGACTGGCCGTACAGGAGCGCAAGCCCCCCGCGGACCTCGTCGGGCGTGGCGCGCTCCCAGTCGATGAGTTCGGCGGAGCGGGCCAGGCCGTTGACGACCTCCATCAGGCTCGTGCCCACGGCCTCGGCGGTGGCGGACGCGAGCGCGCGCTGCTGCGCATCGATGTGCGAGGCGACCTCCGCCTCCGCGCGCGACAGCAGCAGGAAGCCCACGGCGGCCAGGGGCAGCACGGTGGCCGCGAGCATGAAGAGGATGAGCTGCTGGTAGAGCCTCATCCCGTGATGGACCGCACCACGCGCTCCACGTCGCTGCGCAGGAAGACGGAGCCCGGGATGGCCTTGGCCTTCTTCTTCATGTCCGCGGCCCGGCGCGCCAGCTCCGCGTGATCATGCGCGACGCCGTCGGTCATCACCGCCACCACGGACACGCTCATGATGGGGAAGTGGCGCTTCTCCCCGAAGCGATCCTCCGCCTCGATGTGGCCGCGCTCCCGGTCATGCCGGTCGTAGTAGAGCGGGATGATCCGGTCGAAGGCCTCGATGGCCCGCTGGCACACCCGGTCCACCGACTCCGTGGAGGTGATGAAGACGAAGTCGTCTCCCGCCACGTGGCCCAGGAAGTCCCCGACGGCGCCTTCCTGCTGGAAGATCTCCCGCATCAGGTCGCCCGTCTGGCGCACCACGCCGTCCGCCTTCGCGAAGCCGTAGTAGTCGTTGTAGGCCTTGAGGTTGTCCAGGTCCAGGTAGCAGAACGCGAACGGCATGCGCGCGGACAGCCGCCGCTGCACCTCGCGCTCGATGGCGGTGGAGCCCGGCAGCTGCGTGGTGGGCGACGAGGACAGCTCCTGCTCCTTGCGCCGCAGCAGGCTCTCCACGCGCGCGCCCAGCTCCAGCGCGTCGAAGGGCTTGGTGATGTAGTCGTCCCCGCCCAGCTTCAGCGCGCGCACCTTGGAGGACGTCTCCGTGCGCGCGGAGATGAAGATGACGGAGATGTGGCCGCTGGCGCGCTCGGCCTTGATCTCCTCCAGGAACGCGAACCCGTCGCCATCCGGCAGCGACACCTCCAGCAGCACCGCGTCCGGGCGGCGCTCGCGCAGGGAGCGGCGGCCCTCCTCGATGCTGTGCGCGACGCCCACCTCGAAGCCCATGCCCTCCAGCACTTCACGGCACACGGAGGCGATCTTCGCGTCGTCGTCCACCACCAGCACGCGGCCGTGCTGGGCGCCCGCGCGACCCCGCGACAGCGAGTCCACCGTGGCCAGCAGCTTGTCCCCCGCCAGCGGCCGCACGAGGAACGCGTCCGCGCCGGCGCGGAAGGCGCGCTGGCGCTCGTCGAACGCGGAGGTGAGCAGCAGCGGCGCGCGGCGCGTCTCCGGATCATGCCGGAGGATCTCCGCCAGCCGCAGGCCGTCCACGTCCGGCAGGCGCACCGACACGAGCAGCACGTCCGGGTGCATGTTGCGCGCGGCGCTCAGGCCCTCTTCCGCGGACGCCGCCAGCCGCACCCGGTAGCCCCGGCCGCCCAGGAGCGCCTTCATGATGTGGCCCACCTCGGGCTCACCCTCGATGATGAGCAGCTTGCCGCGCGACTCCGGGCGCACGGGCTGTGGCGAGGGCTGCATCTCCACGCCCTCCTGCGACAGCACCTCCTGCGGCGGCTCTGTGGGCAGCACGGCGATGAAGCGCACGCCGTCGTAGGACGGCTCGCACCAGATGCGGCCGCCGTGGGCCTCCACGATGTTGCGGCAGATGGCCAGCCCCAGGCCGGTGCCGCGCACGGTGCGGTTGGCCTGCGTGCGGGCCTGCTCGAAGCGGTCGAAGATGCGCTCCAGGCTGTCCTCGGCGATGGGGTCGCCGCTGTTCCAGCACGACAGCACCACGTAGCCGGGCAGGCTGGAGGTGGCGCGCAGCTCCACGCGCACCTCGCCGCCTTCGGGCGTGAACTTCACCGCGTTGTTGAGCAGGTTGTTGAGCACCTGGTTCACGCGGTTGGGATCCAACATGGCGCGCAGCGGGTGCTGGGGCAGCAGCGGCACCACGCGCACGCGGCGCTCCGCGAAGGCGGGCCCGTACTTCTCCACCACGCGCTGGACCAGCTCCTCCAGGTAGATGCGCTCGAAGCTCATCCGCAGCCGGCCCTGCGCGAACTTCGACAGGTCCAGCAGGTCGTCGACGATGCTGTTGAGCTTCTCGGCGGAGTCCTTGGCCAGCGACAGGTAGCGGTGCTGCCGCTCGTTGATGTCCCCCGCCATCCGGTTGAGCACCAGGTCCAACGCCCCGGTGATGGAGGTGAGCGGCGTGCGCAGCTCGTGGCTCACCATGGAGACGAACGCGTCCTTGCGCTCCTCCAGCCGCTTCTGGTCGGTGATGTCGCGCAGCACCACGCACACACCGCGCAGCGTGCCGCGCGCGTCGTTCACGGGCGTCACGGTGGTCTGCACCGTGCGGTCGAAGAGCTTCACGTCCTCGCGCAAAATCTGGTGGCCGCTGTACTCCAGGTTGCGCACCAGTTGGAACGGCTGGAAGCCCAGGCGGTCCTCCAGGAGGCGGCTGGAGTTGCCCTGCCCTTCCTCGCCCGCGCGCAGGAGGCGGCGCGCGGCGGGGTTCATCACCACGATGTCGTTCTTCTCGTCGGTGAGCACCACGCCGTCCGCCATGGACGCGACCATGCGCTCCATGCGGTGACGGGCCTCCTCCTCCGCCGAGCGCAGCGACTGGATGGCGTCCGCCGTCTGGTTGGCGAGCACATCCAGCAGCAGGCCGTCGTCCTCGGTGAACGCGTCCGCGCGGTGGGAGAACAGCGACAGCATGCCCACGGGCTTGCCCGCGGCGGTGAGGTTCACCGTGAGCTGGTTGGGGTAGACGACGGGCGAGGCCGCGTCCTGGGTGGTGGTGCCGGTGACGCGGGTGATGACCCGGTCCTCGGGCAGCGCAAGGCCACTGCTCTTGCGGTACGCGCCGAGCATGGACTCCTTGACGCCCAGCAGGGCCTGTTCGCCCACGGTGCCCACGCACCGCAGGCGCAGCGTGGCGCCGCGCGAGCCCTCCGGCGCGATGAGGGCGGCGCCGCAGTCGTAGGGCAGCACGCGGGCCACGGCGGTGAGCACGCGGTCGATGATGGCGTCGTAGCTGGCCGGGTCGTTGGCGCTGGCGCGGCTGACCTCGTAGAGGACGAAGAGGGCCTCCACCCGCTGGTGGAGCTGGCGGATCAGCCGCTCCTTGTCCTTCTTGAGCTGCGAGTACTCCACCGCGTTCTTCACGGTGATGAGCAGGTCGTTCACGTCCCAGGGCTTGGTGACGTAGCGGTACACCTGCCCCTGGTTGATGGCCGCGATGATGTCCTGGGGGTCCGTGTAGGCGGTCAGGAGCAGCGTGGTGACGTCCAGACCTTCGGCGCGCGCGGCGGTGACGAGCTCGATGCCCGTCATCTCCGGCATGCGCTGGTCGGTGACCAGGACGTCCACGGACTCGGTGCGCAGGATTTCCAGGGCTGCGCGGCCGGTAGGCGCCGTGAGGACGCGGTAACGCCGCTGGAACATCCGGCTGAGGATGTCGAGGACGTCAGCCTCGTCGTCGACGAAGAGCAGCGTGTGGCGGAGGTCGGACACGGCAGCGCCAAGTGTACGCCGAGATCAACGCGCCTCCTCAAGTTGCGAGAAAGACGGGCCTCCGTCAGCACACACGGTATGGGTGGGGGCACTGAACGGATTGACTCTACACGTATGTTCAGGGAGCATGGGGTACTGAAATTCTGTTGCCCGGTCGGCTCAAGCAGACGGGCAAGCGAGCGAAGGAGTGCGGCCATGGAAGAACTCACGGAGCGCCAGCGCGAGATCCTGACCTTCATCGTGAAGGAGACGGAGAACCGAGGCTTCCCCCCGACCATCCGGGAGATTGGGGAGCACATGGACATCCGCTCGACCAACGGGGTGAACGACCACCTGAAGGCCCTGGAGCGCAAGGGCTACCTGACCCGGGGCGAGCAGCAGAGCCGGTCGCTGGTGCCGACCAAGCGGGCGCGGCTGCTGCTGGGCCTGGGGATGAAGAGCCGGGACTCTGGGATGATTGAAATCCCGCTGCTGGGCAAGGTGGCGGCGGGTCTGCCGGCGCTCGCGCAGGAGAACATGGAGGACTCGGTCAAGATCGACAGCTTCCTGCTGGGTGGGGTGAACGGCCGTGAGGTGTTCGCGCTCCGGGTGAAGGGTCAGTCGATGATCGACGATGGCATCCACGACGGGGACTACCTGTTCGTGAAGAAGACGCCGTCGGCGCAGCCCGGGGAGATCGTCGTGGCGCTCATCGAGGACGAGGCCACGGTGAAGCGCTACTACCCGGAGGTGGACCGCATCCGGTTCCAGCCGGCGAACGCGACGATGCAGCCCATCTATGTGAACCGGACGGACTTCCGCTCCACGATGATCCTGGGCCAGGTCGTGGGCGTGTACCGCAAGCTCCAGGGCGGTCGGACGTAGAGGTCGTTGCTGGATGCCGCCCGGGCTCCGTGGGCCCGGGCGCGGTGTCAGACCTCGGTGAAGCGCACGCCCTTGGCATGGATGCGTTCGAGCGCGTGCTTCAGTTCCTCGGAGACAATGAGGGCGATGGACCAGCCCCATGTCCGGAACACCTGCGCATCCCCGACCTGCCCTGGGTCGATGCGCATCCCGTCAACATCGCGGTATTGGCCCACCCGCTCTGGCCGACCATCCTCGGGTGTCCAGCGGATCACCTCCGAAGATGCGGCGTCATCAATGCAGCGGATGAGGCGGCTGGCGACGAGGATGGAGTACGGCTCCGGATTCCCGGGGATTACCACGGGCACGAGCTGAACATCCTGAGCGGCCTGCGCTGAAAAGACCGCGGCGACAGGTGCGCGGACGACCGGAGTGCTGAAACCCGCGAGCGTGAAGTCCAGAGGTGTTCCTGGATGCTCGACAGGCACCTGGAGGCGCTCTGCGACATGGACTGTCCGCCCCTCCCTGAACATCCAGGGGTCATCCACTTCATTGCCTTGCACGTCCTGAGGGGTTCCCAGGTCCCATCGCTCTGGGATGGAGACATCATCGAGGAGTCGAAAGTAGCGCCGTGGCATCGGTTGCTCTGGAATCACTCGCTTCGCGTGAGCAGCTTGTTGAGGCCAGTGCCTTGCGTCGAGGCTTCCTGGCCGAGCTTCCTGAGTTCAGCGACGAGCATCTCCCGGCACTGATTGACGTTCCGACAGCCGCGCGTTGCTTCTTCCAATCGGTCATAGACGCGTTGGTGGTACCGCTGGGGATGGGGACCGCGATGTCCTGGAACCTCGACGATGTTCTCCGGGTCCTTCAACTCCATCCCGGCCTTGCGGAAGATGCGCTGGAACCGGGGTGTCCACGGGCCCCCGCGCGACGCTGACGTGCTGTTGCGAATCGTCGCCAGATGATGCTTCTGGCTCCCGCCCCGCGTGGACATGGCGACCGCGTTGGGCGCCAGCGCGATGGAGAAGCCATTCGGGGTCATCGCCACCGACCGCACACCGCCGATGCCCGCGTACGCGTAGCCCGCCTGGGCCTCCACCGCGAGCGCAGCCTGCGCGGAGCCCGGCAACGCGGACGCCTTCGTGGCAAGCCCCACCGTGTTTCCCAGCGCGGCGGTCGCCAGCATCACGAAGACCCGCGCGGCGTTCTGTCCCAGGACCTTCCCGTACCCCTCACCGGCTTCGCGCAACTGCTCGAACGTCATCGCGCGGTCCGCCACCTTCACCAGCGTCAACCACCCGTCCAACAACCGCCACACCGTGTCCACGCCCAGGTAGGCGATGGCCGTGGCCGTCATCAACGCGGCCACGCCCTTGGACACCGGCTCCGGCAATGACCACAGCAGCAGGTACATCGTGATGGATGCGGTCACGGTGGCCATCACCGCTTGCGGATCCGCCATGCCCCGCAAGGCTTCCGCCGTCTCCGCCCACACCGAAGACATCGCGAGCGCCATCGCCAGGACGTATCGACCATCGCTGCCCAGGAGCGGTCCCTCCTCCAGCAGGGCCAGGCAATCCCGCCCCTGCTGCTTGCGCTCACACCAGCGGCCGTAGGCGCGCGTCAACTCCGCCGACGCATCATCCAACAGGTGCAGCTCGCGGGTCTCCGCATCCCCCAAGGGGACGATCCGCCGCGTGCGCGCTTCGAACCCGAACACCCCACTGCGTTCAGGAACCCCGAAGAATGACCGGGCATCCCGCAGCGGATGCGCGAACGGACGCACGTCCCGGGCGAGCGAAGCGACCGCCGCCTCGAACTCGTCATCATCAAGCTCCGCATCCTCCAGCGGAGCTTCTTCTTCCTCCCGGGGCGTCACGACCAGGGGAGCCGCGGCGCCTGTGTCCAGACTCACGACCCGGACCGACGCACAGCCCACCAGGAGGAACGGCAGCAGCACGCAAAGCCATCCACGCGTCACGCAGCCCCCGAAGCTGTCACCCACCTACGGGCACTTCGCCACGCCGCCATCCGTGGAAGCCAGCGCCACCCGGGCACACGCGGCCTGCACCGTGGCGGTGTCCTTCAAGTCACGAGCGAGCCGCGCCGTGGCGAGTTGCAACTCCACGTCCTTCGCATGCCCCGGCTCCGAGCCCAGGCTCGTCAGGATGCGCAGGGCGTCGGGCTTGCGCCCCAGCGTCGTCAGCAGGCCCGCGACCTCCTGCATCTCCCGCACGTCCGAACCCGACACCGTCTCCAAGGCCTTCTGCAGCTCCCCTTCCGCCGCCGCCTTGTCCTCCGCCGCCAGATGCGCCCTCGCGAGCGCCACGTGCACGATGGCGCGGTCCTTCACCTTCAACGACTCACGGTAGGCCGCCAGCGCCTCGTCGCGCTTGCCGAGCTTGAGCTGGATCTCCCCCACCAGCTCCCACAGCGTCGGATCCTTGGGCGACTTCTTCGCGGCCTCCTGGTACGCCGTGGCCGCTTCCGGCAGCCGGCCCGCGCGCACCTCGGCGTCGCCCAGCGCCGTCAGCAGCTCCGGCGAGCTCAGCCCCTGCGCCGTCGCCTTGCGCAGCAACACGAGCGCGTCCTCCTGCCGCCCCTGCGTCGTCAGGATCTCCACCGCGCGCAGCGTCAGGTCGGCCTTCGACGCGTCCGGCGCGGCCTCCGCCGCCTGCGTGAGCCGCGCCACCGCGTCGTCATGGTCGCCGCGCTCCTCCGCCAGCTCGCCCAGCTGCTCCAGCGCGTTGAAGTCGCGCGGATGCAGCTCCAGCGCCTTCTGCAGCGACTTTCGGGCCTCGTCCGCCTTGCCCAGCTGCGCCTGGATGAAACCCAGCCGGCTCCAGTTGGTGGAGCGCTTGGGCTCCAACCGCAGCGCGGCCTCGAACTCCTTCGACGCTTCCTCCAACCGGCTCATCGACAACAGCACCTCGCCCCTCGCGGCGGGCAGGCGCGGATCCGCCGGCATCAGGCCCTTCATCTCGTCGAAGGACTTGAGCGCGGCGTCGAAGTTGCCCTGGAGGTACTCGGAGTTGCCCCGGATGTAGAGCCCCTCCGCCTGGTCCTTCGGATCGAGCTTCGGCGTTTCGGTGCAGGCACCGGAGGCCAGCAACGCAAGGAGGGGCAGGGCACGCAGACGCGAGGACATGGACAAGGCTCCGGAAGACTCAGAAGTGGTACGCGATGCCAGCGTTGACGTCGAGGTTGAGGCCGTCGCCTTCGCGATCCTGCGCGAGCCCCAGCACGGCCTGCGCGATGTTCGTCCCCAGCTCCAGCTGGAAGCCGACATGGCCCGCCAGCAGGTACTCCAACCCGGCGAAGCCCACGACCGACGGCAGCGGGCCCGTGCTCTGGAAGATGCCGAAGTCGCCGAACGACAGCTGCACGCCCAGACCGAAGCCCCAGTAGGGCCGCAAGGACTTGTCCAGCCGGTGGTAGTGCCGCGCGCCCAGGATGCTGGGCAGCACGTTGAGCTTGCCCTCGCCGGTGTCGCCGTTCGTGCGCACCAGCGTGAAGCCCACCTGGAGGAAGCCCTGCCACTCCGGGTGGAACCAGTACCCCACCTCCAGGTCCAGGCCCGGGTTCAACGAGGACAGCTTGTCGATGAAGCTGTTGTTGAAGCGCAGCCCCAGCGTGAGCCCGCCGCCCGGCGAGGTCGCGACCGCCCCGCCCAGCAACGGACGCCCCTTGAGAGGGGCCCCGAGCGATGACAGCACCGCCAGCAATTCGTCGGACACGGCGTCGGCGGTGCGCAGCAGCGCATCATCGTCGGAGGCCTCCGCGCGCGGCCGGGCGAGGCTGCGGCCCTCGCGCGTGTCCACGAGGCTCGCGGTGAGCAAGTACTGCCCCCCGAAGCGATCCAACCGCCCCGTGAGGATGTAGCGGGCCCCCGTGACCGAGGACAACTCCTTGAGGCAGTCATCCTCCTCACAGGCGGAGCCCCCCAGCAGCTGCCGCTGGCGCTCGGCGTCGAGCATCGTCTGGATGTCGCGCTGGGACAGCACGCGCAGGCGCGAAGACTCCGCGAGGCGGCTCGCGATGAGCGAGGTGATGCCCGGCGCGGCTTCCTTCCCCGCCGCGTTGGACTCCAGCGGCAGCACCGCCACGATGGCCGGCGCGGTCTTCGCCTCCTCGGCAGGAGCCTTCGGGGAAGTCGCCGGTGAGGCCGGATTCGCGGGGCTCGCCTCGGGAACGGATGCCGGGGTGGGTTGCACCGGTCCCGTCCCAGGCGCAGCAGGCGAGGGAGCATCCACCAGGCCCGTCCCGAGTCCAGGAGGCGGAGGGGGTGTCACCGGAGGCCCGGCAGGTGGACCGGAGTCCACCTGCGTCCCAGCCGAGGAAGGAGGGGCCGGAGCCGTCCCGTCCTGCGCGAGCGCGGACGTGGCCAGCGACACGAGGCACGAAGTGAGGAGGAGCCAGGAAGGGCGTGACACGCTGGACACTCTACCCTCCTCCTGGCCCACGCCCAGCGTCTCCGTCCTGCGCCCTCACGCCTGCTGGTTCAGCTTCGCCGTGACGAAACGCACCGCGGCACGAGGGCTGAAACGGAGCGAGAAGGCCGCCATCCAGTTGAGGAGGCCGTGCACGGAGAGCACCCGGCCCTTCATCATCGCAGCGTAGGCATGCGCGACCACGTCCTGGGACGTCGCCACCCCCGGGCGCTTGAACAGCCGCGACTCCGTGTTGCCCGCACGTGAGGCGAACTCCGTCGCCGTGGCACCTGGACAGTGACAGGTCACCGTCACGCCCGTGCCCTGCAGCTCGAACGCGAGCGCTTCCGAGAACGACATCACGAAGGCCTTCGTCGCGTAGTACGTCGCCATGTACGGCCCTGGCTGGAAGCCCGCCGTGGACGCGATGTTGAGGATGCGCCCGTGTCCCCGCTCCTTCATGGGCCGCGCGAACAGGTGCGTCAGCTTCAGGAGCGCGGAGCAGTTGACCTCCACCATCTCCGCCTCGCGGGCCAGCGCCTGTTCGAGGAACGGCCCGGAGGATCCGAAGCCCGCGTTGTTGACGAGGAATTCCACCGCGAGCCCCAGCGCCTGCACCTGCGCGAAGAGCTGCTCGGGCGCCCCCGGCTGGCCCAGGTCCGCCGGCATCACGTGAGCCTTCACCCGGTGCGCCAGCTCCAGCCGCGAGGCCAGTGCTTCCAGCTTCGCCACGCCGCGCGCCACCAGGATGACGTCGTGCCCATCCCGGGCGAAGCGCTCCGCGAACTGCTCTCCGAGTCCCGCCGAAGCGCCGGTGATGAGTGCGATTTTCCGCGACATGGTGAAGCCTCCCGGGGCCGATATAGCAGGTCGTCCCACTCCGGTTTCAGGGGGGCGGTCCGTGCCCCCGCCTCTCGACGGGAAGCCAGCGCGCCACGGCCCAGGTCATGGAGCCCCCTTCCGAAAAACGGGAGCAGGCAGACACGAAGCGGTTGCACCCCGAGGACGCAGGTCCTATCCGGAGCAGGGAGGCGCACGGACATGGAGCGAACGAACACCCTGGCCGCACTGCTCGCGCGAGGACGCGCGGAGGACGTGGCGATCAGCGCCCCCGGACGCCCAGGGCTGACGTACGGCGCCCTGCGGGAGCTCACCGCCCAGGTCCGCGCCAGCCTGCATTGGTGGGGACTGGGTGCTGGGGATCGCATCGCGCTGGTGCTGCCCAACGGGCCGGAGATGGCCGCCGCGTTCATCGCCGTCGCCAGCGCCGCCACCACCGCGCCCCTCAATCCCGCCTACCGCGCGGACGAGTTCACCTTCTACCTGGACGACCTCCAGGCCCGGGCCCTCCTCATCCTCGAAGGAATGGAGAGCCCGGCCCGCGCGGTGGCGAAGGAGCGCAACCTCCCACTCATCGAGTTGAGCCCCACCCCGGACGGGCCCGCCGGTCACTTCACGCTGAAGTGCGAGCATCCCTTCCCCGTCACCGCCGCTCACGCCGAGGGAGCCCACGACTCAGACGTGGCGCTGGTGCTGCACACGTCGGGAACGACGGCGCGACCGAAGCTGGTCCCGCTGACGCACGCGAACCTCACCGCCTCCGCGCGGCACATCGGCGCGTTGCTGGGGTTGGGCCCCGGGGACACCTGCCTCAACATCATGCCGCTGTTCCACATCCACGGGCTCGTGGCCGCGGTGCTGTCCAGCCTGGGCGCGGGAGGCCGCGTGGTGTGCACGCCGGGCTTCAACGCCCTGCGCTTCTTCGCCTGGTTCGAGGAGGCCCGCCCCACCTGGTACACCGCCGTCCCCACCATGCATCAGGCGCTGGTGGAGCGCGCCCGCCGCAACACGGAGAGCCTGAAGTCACACCGCCTGCGCTTCATCCGCTCCTCGTCCGCGTCGCTGCCGCCACAGGTCATGGAGG